>JAICQA010000446.1 GCA_025929595.1 Xanthobacteraceae bacterium | reverse complement strand
GTCGGTAAGACGCTCGCGGCCTTCGTCATCGTGCTGCTGCTCGGCTATCCGATCTCGACCGGCGTGCTGGTGTCGGCGAGCCTCGCGCAGATCGGAGAATTCTCCTTCATTCTGGCCGGTCTCGGCATGACCCTCGGCCTCTAGCCTGCCGAGGGCCGCGACCTCATCCTTGCAGGCGCATTGCTCTCGATCACGCTCAACCCACTGACGTTCAAGGCCGTGCAACCGCTGACCCGATGGATCAATGCCGCGCTCGGGCTTCTGGCCCGCGGCGAGCCGACGCGCCGCGCGCGCCTCGCGGCACTCGATCTGAAACTGCAGGCCCTGCGCCGCGAAGCGCAGGCAGGCGCCAATCTCGGCCTGCAGCCGGCGCAGCTTATGAGCAAATTCCCCGTCTTCGCCGACCTCAACGCCGAGCAGCGCGCAGAATTGCTCACGCTGTTCAAGCCGCGCTCCGCCGCCCCCGGCGAACGCGTCATCCGGGCGGGCGATATCGGCACGGAGATGTTCTTCATCTCGTCGGGCGCGGTCGAAGTCTCGATCGGCGAAAAGAAAATCCATCTCGGCGCCGGCGACTTCTTCGGCGAGATGGCGTTGCTCACCGGCGGCCGCCGCACCGCCGACGTGACGGCAATCGACTACTGTCTTTTCCTGATCGTCACCAAGGAAGAGTTCGACAAGTTCATCGCGCGTTATCCGGAGTTGCGGCAACGCCTCGATGAAGTGGCCGCGCAACGCGCCGAAATGAACAGGCGGCAGACTGCCGCCGGTCACTGACGCCGCGGTGTGCGCGCGCTAGGAGCGCGGATCGCGCTCACGCTCGATCCGCTCGGGCTCCACGACCCGATACTCGCCTTCGATGATTTCGACGCCGTTCGGCTTGCGGTGTTTCGCGACGCGCTTGCCGCCGAACAGGTAATAGAGGCCGCTCGCAATCGCGATCACCGGCAGCAGCACGAGAAAGACTGTGACACTCAAAAGAAACAGCGCAATCGCAAAAGCCGCGGCGGCAAGCCCCGCGAGCACGAGCGCCCAGCGGGGGATTTGCACAATGCGCATCTGATACGGGTCGGGCATGACAGGTCCCCGCGAAAAACTTAAACCACGCTCTATATGGGGACCCGCCGATCTGACGCAAATGGCACCCGGCGGACCTTCGGCCCGCCGGGCACGACCGCTACGTTTGCCGCGCGCTCATGGCGAGCGCCCGCGGATGGCCCTCGGGCACCTCCGAATACCGGCGCAGGAGCAGCACCGCCGCGGTTCCGATCAGGCCGGTGACCGTGCTGATCCATTCCGGAAACGCGATCAGCAGTCCCGTCGCGAACAGCACGGCACGTGCCCAGGGCTGCAGCAAGCCGAAGCCGAGGAGCCGCCCTTCCGAGGCGCCGGCGACCACGATGATCGCCACCACGCACGCCGCGGTGGCAAAGACCGTATTGATCAGCGGCCCCTGGAAGATCAGCGCCGGCTCGAACAGGAAGAAGATCGGGATGAAGTAAAGCACGATCCCGAGCCGGCAGGCGTGCCAGCTCGTCTTCATCGGGTCGGAGTCGGCGATGCGCGACGCGATGAAAGCGGCGAGCGCGACCGGTGGCGTGATCGCCGCGAGCATCGAGTAATAGGCAATGAACATGTGAATCGCGAGCGTGTTCATGCCCATCTGTTCGAGCGCCGGCGCGAGCGTCAGCGCCAGCATCAGGTACGCCGCGACGATCATGCCGAGCATGCCGAACAGGATGCAGACTCCGACGCCGATCAGAAGAACGAGCGCGACATTGTCGCCGCCGATGCGTACGAGCTCCGACGCGATGATCGGCGCCACCCCCGTGCCCAT
>JAICQA010000035.1 GCA_025929595.1 Xanthobacteraceae bacterium | reverse complement strand
GGCGCGCGGCTATTCCGTCCGGCTCCGGAAGCTCGATCCCTATCTCAACGTCGATCCGGGCACGATGAGCCCCTATCAGCACGGCGAGGTGTTCGTCACCGACGACGGGGCGGAGACCGACCTCGACCTCGGGCACTACGAACGCTTCACCGGCCGACCGGCAACACGCCAAGACAACATCACTACCGGACGCATCTATCAGGAAATTCTCGCCAAGGAGCGGCGTGGCGACTATCTCGGCGCGACCATCCAGGTCATTCCGCATGTCACCAACGCCATCAAGGATTTCGTGCTCGACGGCAACGACGGTTTCGACTTCGTGCTCGTCGAGATCGGCGGCACGGTCGGCGACATCGAGGGCCTGCCGTTCTTCGAGGCGATCCGCCAACTCGGCAATGAGCTACCGCGCAACCATGCGCTCTATGTGCATCTGACTCTGTTGCCGTTCATCCCGAGTGCGGGCGAGCTCAAGACCAAGCCGACGCAGCATTCGGTGAAAGAGCTGCGCTCGATCGGCATTCAGCCGGACATCCTTCTGTGCCGCACCGATCGCGAAATCCCGCGCGAGGAACGGCGCAAGCTCGGGCTGTTCTGCAACGTGCGCGAGAGCGCCGTGATCGAGGCGCGCGACGTTGACAACATCTACGCAGTGCCTGCCGCCTATCACGCGGCGGGCCTTGACCGCGAAGTGCTGGAAGCCTTCGGCATCGAGCCGCGGCGCGAGCTTGACCTCGCGCGCTGGACCACGATCAACGACCGCATCCGCAATCCGGAAGGCGACGTGACCATCGCGGTGGTGGGCAAATATACCGGTCTCAAGGATGCCTATAAGTCGCTGATCGAGGCGCTCTCGCATGGCGGCATCGCGAACAAGGTGAAGGTCAATCTCGACTGGATCGAGTCGGAGGTGTTCGAGCGCGAAGACCCCGCACCGTTCCTCGATCATGTGAACGGGATTCTGGTGCCCGGCGGCTTCGGCCAGCGCGGCGCCGAGGGAAAAATCCGGGCCGCGCAATTCGCGCGCGAGCGCAACGTTCCGTACTTCGGAATCTGCTTCGGCATGCAGATGGCGGTGATCGAAGCGGCACGGAATCTCGCCGGCGTGAAGGACGCGAACTCGACCGAATTCGGTGCCTGCAAGGAGCCGATCGTTGGCCTGCTGACCGAGTGGCTGAAGGGCAACGAGCTTCAGCGGCGCGAAAAGGGCGGCAATCTCGGCGGCACCATGCGGCTCGGCGCCTATCCCGCGCATATTCAGAAGGGCAGCCGCGTCGCGGATATTTACGGCTCGACCGACATCAGCGAGCGTCACCGCCACCGATACGAAGTGAACACCGCCTATCGCGAGCGGCTCGAAGCAAAGGGCATGCGCTTCTCCGGCATGTCGCCCGACGGCATATTGCCGGAGATCGTCGAATATCCGGATCATCCCTGGTTCATCGGCGTGCAATTCCATCCCGAGCTGAAATCGCGGCCGTTCGATCCGCACCCGCTGTTCGCATCCTTCATTGGCGCGGCGGTCGAGCAGAGCCGGCTGGTGTGATCGCGCGATGGCGCGCGGTCTCGATCACGTCATTCATGCCGTCCGCGATCTCGATGCGGCGGGCGCCTTTTACGAGCGGCTCGGCTTTACGGTCGGCGCGCGCAACCGGCATCCGTGGGGCACGCATAATCGCATCGTACAGTTTCCGAATTTCTTTCTCGAAATCCTCGCCGTCGACGAGCCCGAGAAACTGCCGCCGGCGGATGACCACTCGATCCCGTTCGTGAGCATCAACCGGCATTTCCTTGAGCATGTCGGCGAGGGCCTGACCGGCATGGTGCTGGAGGGGTTCGATCCCGCCGCTGAACTGAAGGCGTTCGAGGCGGCGGGCTTTGGCGGCGTGCCGTTGTTTCATTTCGACCGCAAGGGCAAGCGCCCGGACGGCAGTGACACCGAGGTCGGTTTCGACATTGCGTTTGCGCATTACGCGGCGTCGCCGCACGCGGTGTTCTTCACCTGCAAGCAGACGCATCCGCACAACTTTTGGTCCAGTGAGATGCAGCAGCACCCGAACGGCGTGACCGCCGTGGCGGCCTGCGCGTTGGTGGCGGAGAACCCGACCGATCATCACGTGTTCCTTGAAACGCTCGTTGGCGTCCGCGACCTGCGCTCAAGCTCGCTCGGGCTCTCGATCGACACGCCGCGCGGCGACGTGCTGGCACTCGACCCACGTGGCTTCGCAGACACCTATGGCGTGGAAGCGCCTCGCGACGGAGGCCTGCGGGTGGGGGCGCTTGAATTCAAGGTTGCGGATCTGGCCGCCACGCGGTCGCTCCTCGAACGGAACGGCGCGCCCATGCGGGTGCATCGCGGAAAGCTCGTGGTTTCGGCGCCTGAGGCGCGCGGGGCCGTCATCGCCTTCGTGGCCGATTGACCCCGGCGCGCCCGCGCAGCAATGTCCCGGCCGTGAACAAGCCCATCCTCGACAACAAGCCCAACGCGGTGGTTTCGGCCGGCGCGGTGCGTTTCGGCAACGACCTGCCGCTCGCGCTGATCGCCGGTCCCTGCCAGATGGAAGGCCGCGTGCACGCGCTCGAGATCGCGGCGGCGCTGAAGGAGATCGCGGGGCGGCTCGGGATCGGTCTCGTCTACAAGACGAGCTTCGACAAGGCGAACCGGACTTCGTCCAGGAGCCAACGCGGGGTCGGCCTGAAGGCGGCGTTGCCGGTGTTTGCGGAAATCCGCGATACGCTCGGCGTGCCGACGCTGACCGACGTGCATGAGGCGACGCAATGCGCGCCGGTCGGGGAAGCGGTGGACGTGCTGCAAATCCCCGCGTTCCTTTGCCGACAGACAGACCTGCTTGTTGCCGCTGCGCAGACCGGCCGTGTGGTGAACGTGAAGAAAGGCCAGTTCCTCGCGCCGTGGGACATGAAGAACGTGGTCGAGAAGATCACGAGCGCGGGCAATCGCAACGTGTTGGTGACGGAGCGCGGTGTTTCCTTCGGCTACAACACGCTGGTGTCCGACATGCGTGCGCTGCCCGTGCTACGCGGGCTCGGCGCGCCGGTCATCTTCGACGCGACGCATTCGGTGCAGCAGCCGGGCGGGCAGGGCACGGCGTCGGGCGGCGAGCGCCAGTATGTGCCGGTGCTCGCGCGCGCGGCGGTGGCGGTCGGTGTCGCGGCCGTCTTCATCGAGACGCATCCCGATCCCGACCAGGCGCCTTCGGACGGCCCCAACATGGTGCCGATCAAGGAACTTGAACCTTTGCTGAAGCGGCTGATCGAATTCGACCACGTCGCCAAGTCCTGAACGGTTTTTTCGTCCAATGATGTTCGTCCTGAACGTGATTGCCTGCGTGATTTTCGCGGGCGCGCTCAACACCCGCATGGTCGACCCGGTGATCCCGCAGATCGCCATCGATCTCGGCGTTGAGGCATCGACCGCGGCGCTGCTTTCGACCGCTTTCGCGTTTCCCTATGCGCTGATCCAGCCGGTGCTCGGCGCGATGGCCGACACCTACGGCAAGAAGCGGATGATGGCGGTGTGTCTCGGCGGCATCGTCGTGTCTGCACTTGTCGGTGCGTTCACGCCGAACTTCGCCGTGCTGTTCGCTTCGCGCGTGGTGTCGGGCATGTTCGCCGGCGGCATCTTCACCGTCGGCATGGCGCTCGTGGGCGATCTGCTGCCGGTCGAGAAGCGGCAGGTGGCGATGGGCCGGCTGCTGTTCGCCGCCATGCTCGGCAATATTCTTGGCGCGACGGCGGCGGGCGTCATCGCGGACCTGACCAACTGGCGCGGTGTCTTTCTCGCCTCGGTCGCGATTGGCGTGGCGGGCCTCGCCATCATGCTCGTTGGGCTACGCGATGCCGTCAAAGACAAGCCCAAGCCATTCCGTGTTGCGGGGCAGGTCGAGAACTTCCGCGCGATCTTCGGTCATCCGCTCGCGAAGGTCTGCTTCGGAGCAGTGTTCGTGGAAGGCGCGTGTCTGTTCGGGCTTTTCCCGCACATGGCGACGCTTTTATACGAGGGCGGCGAGACGCGCGCCTCCATCGCTGGCGTTGTGCTGGCGGGCTTCGGCTTCGGCGGCGTGCTCTACACGTTTGTCGTCGGATTGCTGGTGAGGCACATACCCGAGCGGCGGCTGATGCTGTCCGGCGGCCTGTTGATGGCGCTCGGCCTGCTGCTCATCGCATTGCGGGCCCCGTGGCAGATTGAGTTCGCGATTTTCATGCTGTTCGGTTTTTCGTTTTATCTGCTGCACGGGCCGATCCAAGTTTACGTCACGGAGCTTGCGCCCGCGGCGCGCGGCACAGCCGCGTCCATGCACGCGGCGTTCTTCTTTCTTGGGCACGCAGCGGGGCCCGCGCTCTACACTTTCGGCCTTGAGCGGTTTGGCACAACGCCGACGCTCATGGCGGCGGCGCTGATCATGGCGGCGGTCGGTATCTGGTGCTCGTTGACGCTACGCCACGGGAAAGCTCAGCCGCGCCCGCGATAGGGCGCGACGCCCTGGTCCGGCGCCCAGACGCCTTTCGGCAATTTGCCGTACTGCCAGAACACGTCGATGGGTATGCCGCCGCGCGGATACCAGTATCCCCCGATCCTGAGCCAACGCGGACCGAGCAGCTTCACGAGCCGCTTTCCGATTTCCACCGTGCAGTCCTCGTGGAAGGCGCCGTGATTGCGGTAACTCGTCAGATAGAGCTTGAGCGACTTCGACTCTACGAGCCACTTGTCGGGTACGTAATCGATCACGAGTTGCGCGAAGTCGGGTTGGCTGGTGACGGGGCAAATCGAGGTGAACTCGGGCACGGTGAAGCGCGCGACATAGTCGGTGTCGGGATGCGGATTGGGCACGCGCTCCAGCACCGCCTTGTCGGGCGAGGCGGGCATGGGCGAGGGCTGGCCGAGGAGCGACAGCTTCTTCGGTTTCGATTTTGCCATGCGGTGCTTCTAGCGGGCTTTCGCAGGGGCAGGCAATCGCGCTAAAAGCCGCTCAGCCTTGTTTTGGGTCGCATTTTCTACGGCGAGCCGGTACCCACTTCGCCTGAAAATGCTCCACCCGCCGGAGTCGCCATGCCCGCCATCACCGACCTGATCGCCCGCGAAATTCTCGACAGCCGCGGCAACCCGACCGTTGAGGTCGATATCGTTCTGGAAGACGGTTCGCGCGGGCGTGCGGGCGTGCCCTCGGGTGCCTCGACCGGCGCTCATGAGGCGGTGGAGCTGCGGGACGGCGACAAGGGCCGCTATCTCGGCAAGGGCGTGCGCAAGGCGGTCGATGCGGCGAATGGCGAAATCTTCGACGCCATCGGCGGCATGGACGCGGCCGACCAGGCGAAAATCGACGAGACGCTGATTGCGCTCGACGGTACCGAGAACAAGGCCAGGCTCGGCGCGAACGCTGTCCTCGGCGTGTCGCTCGCGGTCGCCAAGGCCGCGGCGCAGTCCGCTGGCCTCTCGCTCTTCCGTTATGTCGGCGGGACGAGCGCGCGCACGTTGCCGGTGCCGATGATGAATATCGTGAACGGCGGCGCGCATGCGGACAACCCGATCGACTTCCAGGAATTCATGGTGATGCCGGTCGGCGCGCCGACCTTCGCGGAAGCGCTGCGCATGGGCGCGGAGATTTTCCACACACTCAAGAAGGCGCTGCATGACGCCGGGCACAATACGAATGTGGGCGACGAGGGCGGCTTTGCGCCGAACCTGAAGAGCGCCGACGATGCGCTCGGTTTCGTCGCCAAGGCCGTCGAGAAGGCCGGCTACAAGCCGGGCGACGACATTGTGTTTGCGCTCGACTGCGCGGCCACCGAGTTCTTCAAGAATGGCAAGTATGTGTACCAGGGCGAGGGCAAGACGCGCGACGGTGGGGCGCAGGCCGACTATCTCGCCGAGCTTTGTAGCCGCTATCCGATCCTCTCCATCGAAGATGGCATGGCGGAGGACGACTGGGACGGCTGGAAGGTGCTCACCGACAAGATCGGCAAGAAGGTGCAGCTCGTCGGCGACGATCTGTTTGTCACGAACGAGAAGCGACTGCGCGAAGGCATCCGGAAGGGTGTTGCGAACGCCATCCTCGTCAAAGTCAATCAGATCGGCACGCTCACCGAGACGCTCGCCGCGGTCGACACTGCGCACCGCGCGGCTTATCGCGCCGTCATGTCCCACCGCTCGGGCGAGACCGAGGACTCCACCATCGCCGACCTCGCGGTCGCGACCAACTGCGGGCAGATCAAGACCGGCTCGCTCGCGCGCTCCGACCGGACGGCAAAATACAACCAGCTCCTGCGCATCGAAGATGAGCTCGGCAAGGAAGCGCGTTATGCGGGTAAGGCGGCGTTGAAGGCGCTCGCGTAAGGGCCGTTAACGCCCGCGCAACCTGGTCAAGGCCATAAACGGCCATGGTCGCGCGCACCCGACTCGGGCGGTTTTTTCAGGGTCTGACGCTGCACATCGTTGCGGCGCTCATCATCGGCTACTTCGCCTTTCAGGGCTATCACGGCAACTACGGACTGCTGGCCCAGCGGCAATTCGAGCAGGAAGTCGCGGATCTCACGCTCGAGCGCGACACGCTGCGAACCGCGCGTGCGCAGTGGGAGCATCGGGTCGGTCTGCTCCGCTCGGATCGCCTCGACCCCGACCTTCTCGACGAACTCGCCCGCCGCGACCTTGGCTTTGTGAAGCCGAACGACCTCGTCCTTTTGAACCCTTCCCGCTGAAACGGCGTTGCGCTGAAGGGCGCTGACGCGAAAGACCCTTGCGCGGTCCACTGCGCGGGCGGCCTATGCGCTCCGCAGCGTGGCGCGCGAAAGGAAATTGCGCTAAGCAAAAAGCATAAGGGAGAGCGTTTGTAAGATGCCGGCCGTCGCCAAATCCCTCGATAATTCAAGCACTCAAGCCACCCCTAAGGGCGCGGCGAAGGGCCATGGCTCCGCTGCCTTTATGACCCCCAACCAGGAACTCGAAGCCTTCCGCGAGATGCTCCTGATCCGCCGCTTCGAGGAGAAGGCGGGTCAGCTCTACGGCATGGGGCTGATCGGCGGCTTCTGCCACCTCTATATCGGTCAGGAAGCGGTCGTCATCGGCATGAAGATGGCGTCTGAGGACGGCGATCAGATGATCACCGCCTATCGCGACCACGGCCACATGCTCGCCTGCGGCATGGATCCGAAGCACGTGATGGCCGAACTGACCGGCCGCCGCTCGGGCTACTCCAAGGGCAAGGGCGGCTCGATGCACATGTTCTCGACCGAGAAGCAGTTTTACGGCGGGCACGGCATCGTCGGCGCGCAGGTGCCGCTCGGCACCGGCATCGCCTTCGCCAACCGCTACCGGGAGAACGGCCGCGTCTGCCAGACCTATTTCGGCGACGGCGCGGCGAACCAGGGTCAGGTCTATGAGAGCTTCAACATGGCGCAGCTCTGGAAGCTGCCCGTGGTGTTCGTGATCGAGAACAACAAATACGCGATGGGTACGTCGGTCGAGCGGTCTCACGCGCATCGCGACCTGTCGAAGCGCGGTCTGTCGTTCAACATTCCCGGCGAGCAGGTCGACGGCATGGACGTCCGCGCGGTGAAGGCGGCAGGCGAAAAGGCGATCGAGTATGCGCGTTCGGGCGAAGGGCCGTTCATCCTCGAGATGCTGACCTACCGCTACCGCGGCCATTCCATGTCCGATCCCGCCAAGTACCGCACGAAGGACGAAGTGGAGAAGATGCGCACCACGCACGATCCGATCGAGATGGTGCGTGCGCGGCTGCTCGAGCAGAAAAGCGCGGACGAAGCCGCGATCAAGAAAATCGAGAATGAGGTGAAGACGATCGTGAACGAAGCCGCGGAATTCGCCTCACACGAACCGGAGCCCGATCCTTCGGAGCTCTGGACCGATATTACGCGCTGAGGGGGCCAAGGTGCCGGTTGAAGTATTGATGCCCGCCCTCTCGCCGACGATGGAGAAGGGCAATCTCGCCAAATGGGTGAAGGTCGAGGGCGACGCCGTGAAGGCGGGCGACGTCATTGCCGAGATCGAGACCGACAAGGCGACGATGGAAGTAGAGGCCGTCGACGAAGGCACGCTTGGCAAGATCCTCGTGCCTGAAGGCACGCAAGACGTGGCCGTGAACACCCCGATCGCGATTATTCTCGCAGAGGGCGAGAAAGCAGGCGACGCTGTCTCCAAGAAAGCAGACGTAGCCGCCAAAGCCCCCGCCAAACCCGCGCGCGAGCAAGATGCTCCGGCGCCTGCCGAAACCCCGGCGGCGCCGGTTTCCGTTTCCACTCCGGCGCCCGCCGAAGTCGCCGCCGATCCCGACGTGCCGGAAGGCACCGAGATGGTGACGATGACCGTGCGCGAGGCGCTGCGTGACGCAATGGCCGAAGAGATGCGGCGCGACGAGGCCGTGTTCGTGATGGGCGAGGAAGTCGCCGAATATCAGGGCGCCTACAAGATCACGCAGGGCCTGTTGCAGGAGTTCGGCGCGAGGCGTGTCGTCGATACGCCGATCACCGAGCACGGCTTTACGGGCCTCGGCGTCGGCGCAGCATTCGCCGGGCTCAAACCGGTCGTCGAGTTCATGACCTTCAATTTCTCGATGCAGGCCATCGACCAGATCGTGAACTCGGCCGCGAAGACGCTCTACATGTCGGGCGGTCAGGTGACGTCGCAGATCGTCTTCCGCGGGCCGAACGGTCCGGCGGCGCGCGTCGCCGCACAGCACAGCCAGGATTACACGGCGTGGTATTCGCATGTGCCGGGCCTGAAGGTCATTGCGCCCTATACAGCGGCCGACGCCAAAGGATTGCTCAAGGCGGCGATCCGCGATCCGAACCCGGTCGTGTTCCTCGAAAACGAAATTCTCTACGGCAAATCGTTTCCGGTGCCGAAGTTGGACGACTGGGTGCTGCCGATCGGCAAGGCGCGCATCGCGCGGGCGGGCAGCCATGTGACGTTTGTCTCCTGGTCCATCGGCATGACCTATGCGCTGGCTGCGGCCGACGAGCTGGCGAAGGATGGCATCGAAGTAGAGGTCATCGATCTCCGAACGATCCGGCCGATTGATATCGAGACGGTGCTGGAGTCGGTGAAAAAGACCAACCGCGTCGTCGTCGTCGAGGAAGGTTGGCCGCAGAATGGCGTCGGCGCCGACATCTCCGCGCGCATCATGGAGCAGGGCTTCGATTGGCTCGACGCGCCGGTGACGCGCGTGTCGGGCAAGGACGTGCCGATGCCCTACGCTGCGAATCTCGAAAAGCTCGCGCTGCCGTCGGTCGCGGAAGTCGTCGAGGCGGCGAAAGCCGTGCTCTATCGCGGATAGCGCACCATGCCCGTCAACATCCTCATGCCCGCGCTGTCGCCCACGATGGAGAAGGGCAACCTCGCCAAGTGGCTCAAGAAAGAGGGCGACAAGGTCAAGGCCGGCGACGTGATCGCCGAGATCGAGACCGACAAGGCGACGATGGAAGTGGAGGCCGTTGACGAAGGCACGATCGGCAAGATCGTGGTCGCCGAAGGCACGCAGGACGTGCCGGTCAATCAGATCATCGCGGTGTTGCTGGAAGACGGCGAAGACGCGGGTGCGATCAAGGGTGCGCCTGCTGCCGCGCCCGCGCCGAAGACGGAAGCAAAGCAGGAGGCTAAGCCTGCCGCCCCGAAGCCTGCACCGGCACCGGCCGCGGCTTCTGCTGCGCCAAAGACTCAAACGGCCTCAACGGTTCCCGCGCCGGCTCAAGACGGCAAGCGGGTCTTCTCCTCGCCGCTCGCGCGGCGGCTGGCGAAAGATGCAGGGATCGACCTCTCGCACATCGCCGGCTCGGGCCCGCATGGCCGCGTGGTGGCGCATGATGTTGAACAAGCCAAGAAGGGCGGCGGTCTGCGTGCGCCGGCGGCGGCCGGCGCTCCCGCAATTCAGGTGCCGTCGGATGAGCAGATCCGCGCGCTGTTCGAGGACGGTTCCTACGAGTTCGTGCCGCATGACGGCATGCGCAAGACGATCGCCAAACGCCTCGTGGAGTCAAAATCCACGATCCCGCACTACTACCTCACGGTCGATGTCGAGCTCGATGCGCTGCTCGCCGCACGGCAGTCGATCAATTCCGCCTCGCCGATGGGCGAGGACGGCAAACCGCGCTTCCGCGTGTCCGTGAACGACCTGCTCATCAAGGCGCTGGCGCTGGCGCTCATCAAAATTCCCGATGCCAATGTCACGTGGACCGAAGGCGGAATGCTCAAGCACAAGCATGCCGACGTGGGCGTGGCGGTCGCGATCCCGAACGGCCTGATCACGCCGATCGTGCGCCACGCCGACGAGAAGTCGCTGTCGGCGATCTCGAACGAGATGCGCGACCTCGCCGGACGCGCGCGCAATCGCAAGCTCAAGCCGATGGAGTATCAGGGCGGAACGACCGCGCTTTCGAATCTCGGCATGTTTGGCATCAAGGAATTTTCCGCCGTCATCAACCCGCCGCACTCGACCATCCTTGCGGTTGGCGCAGGTGAAGAACGCGCGGTCGTGCGCAAGGGAGAGATTGAGGTTGCGACGGTGATGACCGCGACGTTGTCCGCCGACCATCGCGCGGTGGACGGCGCGCTCGGCGCTGAACTGCTGACCGCATTCAAGGGGTTCGTCGAAAAGCCGATCTCAATGCTGGCGTGATCGAGGACGGCGCGGTGGCGTCCAGGGGACTGCGCGATGACTGAACTTGAATTAAAGTCCGTCTCGAAGTCCGAGCCCAAGCTGCGCACGGCGATCGTCGTTTATTTCCCGATGTTCATCGCAGCGTTGTCGCTGATCACGTCGATCTATAACGGCTATCTCAACAACCGCTTCGTGACTCTCATTCAGGGCAATGTCGGCCGCATCGAGTACCTGAAGACCTGTCGCGACATCATCGACGCCTATTTCCAGGTCAAATTCCGTGCCGGTCTGATCCGCCCTGTGGCAGACGGTGCCACGATGAGTCCCGAGCAGGTCGATACCATGAGCGCGGTGAGCAAGTTTGGCGCGCTTGGCACTTACCTTGCGAATTTGCGCAATGAAAACATCCGGCGTGAATACACCGAGTTGACCTGGGCGTTGGAGGCGGCCGTGAAGCGAGCGGCCACGGCCGGGGGCGACCACAGCAAGCTGTTCGACGCCACAGACGCGAGCTTCAGCACGCTCAACGATGATTGCATCAAGTCGGCGCAGAACGCGCCGATGTGATGCGGCGGAACGAACAGCCATGAGCGATCGGTTCCGCCTGCGGCCCGCGCGCAAGGATGACGCGCGGGTGCTCGCGCTTCTGATCGACATCGCGGGCGAAGGGTTCGGCAACTATCTCTGGGCGCAGTCGGCAGGGCCGGGCGAAAGTGCGCTCGATGTCGGCATGAAGCGGGCGCAGCGAGAGGAGGGCGGGTTCTCCTACCGGAATGCCACGCTCGCGGAGCGTGATGGCGAAGTAGCGGGCCTACTGCTCGGTTACCGGCTGGACGATCCGTATGACACCGGCGATCTCAATGCGTTGCCGGAACTGGTGCGGCCGCTGGTCGAGCTTGAATCCTCCGCGCCGGGAAGCTGGTACATCAATGCGCTGGCTGCGTTCCCGCAGTTTCGCAACCGCGGTCTCGGAACGTTCCTGCTGCGCGAAGCGGACCGGCTCACGAAGCGATCAGGCGCCGAAATGGTCAGTCTGATCGTCGCTGAAGAGAATGACGACGCGATGCGGCTTTATCTGCGTAAGGGTTATCGCGAAGCGGCACGACGGCCGCTCGTGCCGTTCCCCGGTCTCGGGCACGGCGGCGACTGGGTGCTGATGACAAAGCGCGCGTAGCTACTCGGCGGCGGATACCGCCGCCTTTTCGCGTGCGCGGGCGAGCCACTGGATCGTGCCAACGGCGAGTGCGATCGCGGCGCCGATCGCCGAGGTGAGCAAGCCCGGATGGATCAGCAGCAGTCCCGCGCAGGTCAGCAGCGCTGTGTGCCAGTGCGCCGATTTGGTGACGAAGTAGCCGTGCAGGCCGGCAGCGAACACCATGACGCCCACCGATGCCGTCAGCGTCGCCCAGATGATCGTCGGCCAGTCGCCGATCATCAGCAGTGCCGGTTCATAGACGAACATGTACGGCACAATGAAGCCGGCTGCGCCGATGCGCACGGCGGCCCAGCCGCTCGCCCAGATGTCCGATTTGGCGAGGCCCGCCGCGGCATAGACCGCGAGCGCCACCGGCGGCGTGATCGAAGACAGGATGGCGAAGTAAAAGGCGAACATGTGGGCCGCGGGCACGACCACGCCGAGCTTGATCAGCGCCGGCACGAGCAGGGCGGTCATGACGATATAGGCCGGCGTCGTCGGCATGCCCATGCCGAGCACGATGCCGGCGCACATGGTGAGCACGAGGGCGAGCAGCAGCGTGTCCTGCGCGAGCCCGACCACGAACTGCGTGAAGACGATGCCGAGGCCGGAGAGCGTCACGACGCCGATCACAATGCCGGCACAGGCGCATGCGCAGGCGACGGTGAGCGCGTTCTTGGAGCCGTCGTAGAGCGCGTCGATGACGTTCGCCAGCGTGACGTTGTGGCGGGTGGACTTGCGCAGCGCGGCGACCGGGAAGCAGGACAGGACGCCCGCAAGCGCCGCCATCGGCGCGCTGTAGCCCGAATACATGACGGCCAGAATGATGATGATCGGCAGGAACAGGTGGCCGCGCTCGCCGAGCACTTTGGTCATCACCGGCAGCTCGGAGCGCGGCAGGCCTTCGAGGCCACGCCGCTTGGCCTCGAAATGCACGGCGGAAAAGCAGGCGACGTAATAGAGCGCCGCGGGAATGATCGCCCAGACAACGACCTGCAGGTAGCCGACCGACAGGAACTCGGCCATCACGAAGGCGGCGGCGCCCATGATCGGCGGCATGATCTGGCCGCCGGTCGAGGCGGTTGCCTCGACGCCGGCTGCGAAATGCGCCGGAAAACCCGAGCGCTTCATGAGCGGGATCGAGATCGGACCGTCCACCATGACGTTCGCGACAGCGCTGCCCGACACGGTGCCGAACAGGCTCGAACTCACGACCGAGACCTTGCCCGGTCCGCCGGCGGTATGGCCGGTAAGCGACAGAGCAAAATCCATAATGAGATGGCCGATGCCGGTGCGTTCGAGGAAGCTGCCGAACAGCACGAAGATCACGACATAGGTGGCGGAGACGGCGAGCGGGATACCAAAAATACCTTCGGTCGTCATGAACAACTGATCGATGATCTGCTGCGGCGGCAGATGCGCAAAGATCAACCCATAAGCGAGAAACACGATCGCGGTGATCGGCAGCGCCCAGCCGATGACGCGGCGCGTGGCTTCGAGGACGATGACAACAAGCGTAATGCCGAACACCATGTCGGCAGTCGTCAGGTCGTCGATATAGAAGATGCGGTTGATGATGTAGTCGTAATAGAGAAACAGATAGAGGATCGGCGCCGCGGCCACGGCGACCAGCACATAATCGAGTGCGCTCGGCGGCGTACCGTCGGCGGACGTAACGCGGCGATAAAACAAGAAGACCAGCGTCAGCGCGAACAGCAGATGCGTGCCGCGCAGGATGATCGCTTCGGGCGCGCCGAAGGCGATGACGTACATATGATAGAGCGCCATCGAGACGCCGATGATCATGGTCGCGAGTCGGACCAGGCCGGCGTGCGAGCGGTCGAACCTGAAGGTCGGCGGCGGCGGTTTCAGGACGTGGGTCGGCTCGGTCATCGCGCGGCCCCCTC
>JAICQA010000384.1 GCA_025929595.1 Xanthobacteraceae bacterium | reverse complement strand
CGCGTCATGGCGCCGATCGCCGGCATCGCCGCCGTCATCACGCGCGCCACGCAGACGCTCACATCGCTGAAGGCGATCGACCGCGTCATGGAGCTTGAGCGCGAGCGGCCGATCGGCCGCAGCTATGTGAGCCGGCGTATCGAGGAGGGCCGCGTCGCGTTCGACAACGTCACTTTCAAATATCCGAATGCACCACAGAACGCGCTTGAAAAGGTATCGTTCAAGATCGAGCCCGGCGAGCGCGTCGGCATCATCGGGCGCGTCGGCTCGGGCAAGACGACCGTCGGGCGGCTTCTGGTCGGTTTCTACGATCCGACCGAGGGACGCATTTCCGTCGATGGAATCGACGCGCGCCAGTACGACCCGGCCGACCTGCGCGCCGGCGTCGGCTTTGTCCTGCAGGACACCGACCTCTTCTTCGGCAAGCTGCGCGACAACATCACGCTCGGCAAGACCGACGCGAGCGACGAGCAGGTGCTGGCAGCGGCGCGCCTCGCGGGCGTCGAGAGCTTCATCGCCGGCCATCCGCAGGGCTATGACATGCCGATCGCGGAGCAGGGCAGGAGCCTTTCCGGTGGCCAGAAACAGGCGATCGGTCTCGCGCGCGTGCTCATCCGGCGCCCCAAAATCCTGTTTCTCGACGAGCCGACGGCGCATTTCGACGTACGCAGCGAAACCGAGTTTCTCGAGCGGCTGAAGACACTCGCCGACCGCGACATGACCATCATTGTCTCGACGCACCGCCTGTCGTTGCTCGGTCTCGTCGACCGGCTGCTTCTGTTCGAGAAGGGTCGTCTGATCGCCGACGGGCCGCGCGACGCGGTGCTGGCGCGGCTGCGCGGCTCGGGCCCGCGGCCTGCCGGCACGCCTGTCGCCGGCGCGGAAAAGTTCGATGCGTCATTCTGATTTCGCCTATGTCAACGACGTTCGCGCGGCGGTCGAATTGCGCACGCCGCGCACCGCCCGCATGTTGCTGATCACCATTTGCGCCATGCTCGTTTGCGGTGTCGTCTGGGCGCATTTCGCCATTCTCGATGAAGTGAAACGCGGCGACGGGCGGGTCATTCCCTCGCAGCAGATGCAGGTGGTGCAGACGCTCGACGGCGGCATCGTGCAGGAGATCCTGGTCGAGGAAGGCGCCATCGTTCAGAAAGACCAACTGCTGATGCGGATCGACGACACCACCTTCGCCGCCCAGTTCGGCGAGGTGCGCGAGCGCCGGGCGGCGATGGCGGCGCGGGTTGCCCGCCTGACGGCCGAGGCAAAAGGGCTGCCGCGCCCGGTATTCGAGGACGAACTTCGCAAGGATGCGCCGCAGGCCGTCGCCGCCGAGCTCAATGTCTTCGAGGCGCGCACCAGGAAGGTCGCGCAGGATCTCGAGGTGCTCCAGCAGACCGAGATCAGGCTGAACGACAGCATGAAGCATTTCAACCGCGAGCTCGAACTGACGCGCAATCTCTATCAGAAGAAGATTGTGCCGGAGATCGAGATGATCCGTCTGGAGCGGCAGGCGGCGGACGTGCGCGGTCAGCTCGCCGAGACCACGGCGCGGCTCGCCAACGTAAAGACCTCCTACATGTCGCAGGTGGAAGAAGACCTCGCCAAGTCGCGGGGCGACCTCGCCGTGCTCGAGGAAAACATCAAGAGTGCGCAGGATCGCGTGCGCCGCACCGAGCTGCGTTCGCCCGTCTATGGCATCGTCAACAAGCTCTACATCACGACCATCGGCGCGGTCGTCCAGCCCGCCAATAACGTGATGGACATCGTGCCGCTCGACGACACGCTCCTGGTCGAGGGCCGCATCCGTCCGCAGGACATCGCCTTCATTCGCCCGAGCCAGGACGCGGTGGTGAAGATCACCGCCTACGACCCGTCGGTCTACGGCTCGCTCAAGGGCAAGGTCGAGCGCATTTCCGCCGACACAATCGCCGAGAAGAACGCGAAGGGCGAGGTCGGCGAGACCTTCTATCGCGTCATCGTCCGCACCGAGAAGAACGCGCTCGGCACGGCGGAAGCGCCGTTGCCCATCATCCCGGGCATGGTGGCGACGGTGGAGGTGCTGACCGGCGAGAAATCCGTGCTGGATTACCTCATGAAGCCGGCCCGCATGCTGCGCGAGGAAGCGCTGCGGGAGCGGTAGTTCTTTCCGTCGTCCCGGGCAAGCCAACGGGTCCGCGCGAAGCGCGGCCCGATGACAGGCTCCGCGCGGGGCCCGGAATCCAAGCCGCTTCGCAGAATTGCACTGACAATCCCTATGGATTCCGGGCTCGCCGCCTCGCGTTGCTCGGCGGCGCCCCGGAATGACGATGCGTAAAACTTGAATCGAATGCACCCGGCCCACGCAAGCGCGGATGCACCACAATGCCGGAAATGCCTGCGCCACGGGCGCTTCTTAACCGCCCGGCAGAAGCCCCTCTCTAGGTTCGACGCTTCACAGCGGGGCGGGGACCGGCGCACAGATGCCGGCGGCGCCTCGACAGGGGCGTCATGGCAGTCGTTCGAATAGTCGT
>JAICQA010000334.1 GCA_025929595.1 Xanthobacteraceae bacterium | reverse complement strand
GGGCGGCTCGCCGCGAAGACACGCCGATGACGCTGACGCCGGCCGAGATCGCCGATCTCAAGGCGTTCAACGACCAACTCGACATGCGCGAAGTCGAGGAAATTTATCTGCCCGTCTCGCGTCTGCTTTCTCTGTATGTCGCCGCAACACAGCGGCTGTTTGGCGCCATGAAGCGCTTCCTCAGCATCGAGGACACCAAGGTCCCTTACGTGATCGGCGTCGGCGGCTCGGTCGCCGTCGGCAAATCGACGACCGCGCGGGTTTTGGAAGCTCTGCTGCAACGCTGGCCGAACGTGCCGAAGGTCGATCTCGTCACGACCGACGGCTTCCTCTTGCCGAACGCAGTGCTGACGCGCGAAGGATTGATGGAGAAAAAGGGTTTTCCCGAGAGCTACGATCTTCCCGCACTTCTGCGTTTTTTGTCTGACGTGAAGGCAGGCCGTCATCCGGTGCGCGCGCCGGTCTATAGCCATCTCGTCTACGATATCGTGCCGGGCAAAACGATTGAAATCGACCGGCCCGACATCCTGATCGTAGAAGGCCTGAACGTCTTGCAGGCGGGCCGCCTGCCGAAGGATGGCAAGGCGATTCCCTTCGTCTCCGATTTCTTCGATTTTTCGGTTTACATCGACGCGGAAGAGTCAGTGCTCGAGCACTGGTATCTTGAGCGTTTCATGCGCCTGCGTGAGACGGCCTTCCGCGATCCGAAATCGTATTTCCACCGCTACTCGCAGACGAGCGAAGAGGAAGCGATGGGTCTCGCGCGCTCGATCTGGCAGCGCATCAATCTTGTGAACCTGCACGAGAATATTTTGCCGACGCGACAGCGCGCGAGCCTCATCCTGAAGAAGGGCGCCGATCACCAGATTGAGGAAGTGGCGCTGCGCCGCCTCTGATCAGATGGCCGGTTCGGCTTGCTGCCCGGCAAGCGCGTCGTGCATCGCGGTCTCAAGCCGCGTCCGGTCCACGGGCTTCACGACAAAGCCGTTCATGCCGGCATGCCGGCACGCCTCGCGGTCTTCCGCGAAAGCATTGGCGGTGAGGGCCACGATCGGAATGCGACCGCCTTCGTCACCGAGCGAGCGGATGCGCCGCGTCGCGTCGAAGCCGTCCATGCCCGGCAAATGCAGATCCATCAGCACAACATCATAAGGCGCGCCCATGGCGTACGCGGTGGCTACCGTCGTGACGGCCGAAATGCCATTGCCGACGACCGTCGGCGCGTGGCCGAGCCGCGAGAGCATCGCCTGAATGAGCAGCGCGTTGATCTCGTTGTCCTCGGCGACCAGCACCATCAGCGACTTTCCGCTCGCAAGTGAAGAGGGAAGCGATTCCTGCTCGAGCTCCGGCACGAGCGGCGGCGAAAGGCCCGGGGCGGCGAGGCGCGCGGCAAGGGACGCCGCGCGAACGGGTTTCACGAGATAGCTGTCGAAACCGGCATCGCGCAGGTTGTCGAGTTCGCCGCGTTCGGCGGGCGAAAGGAGCACGTGGCGATGGCCGGCATGCCGTTGTGCGGCGGCGGCCAGACGTTTGCTCGCCTGCGCCCCGAATGCGCGGTCGATCAGGACATGCTGCCATTCGCGTTCCGGCAGCAGCATTTCCGCGAGCGATGCGTCGGAGACAAGCGTGACGTTGCCGTTCCACAGCGTCATGCGGCGCGCAAGCAGTGGACCGGACGTCGGGGACGGCGAGGCGACCAGAATATTCGCGCCCGCGAGATCGGGCAGCGGCTCTGCCTTCTCCGGTCCGTCGACGGCCGGCAGTTCAACGGTGAAATGGAAGTGAGAGCCGTCGTCGGATTTGTCCAGCGTGATTGAGCCGCCCATGCGCTCGACGATGCGCGCGGCAATGGCAAGGCCGAGACCTGTGCCGCCGTGACGGCGCGCGAGCGTGGCGTCGCCCTGCTCGAATTCCTGAAAGATCCGCTGACGCACTTCGGGCTCAATGCCGGGACCCGTATCGCTGATCTCGAACGCTATGCGTCCGTCTTTCGCGCGTTCGACAATAACCGCGACGCCGCCGACATCCGTAAACTTCACGGCATTGCCGGCAAGATTGAGCAGCACCTGCCGCAACCGCGCCGCGTCGCCCACGACGCGCAGCGGGATGTCATCGCCGATATCGGCCGCGATCTCGATGCCTTTTGTCTGCGCGCGCGGCGCGATCAGCTCGATCACGTCGGTCACGAGCGCGCGCAGATTGAAGGGCATGGATTCAAGATCGAGCCGTCCGGCTTCGATCTTCGAAAAATCGAGAACCTCTTCGATGAGCCCGAGCAATGCGTCGCCGGATGTCTTCACGGCGCGTGCGTAAGTCTGCTGGTCGGGCGAGAGCGGCGTATCGAGCAGAAGGTCGGCCATGCCGAGAATGCCGTTCAAGGGCGTGCGCACTTCGTGGCTGACAACCGCGAGAAAGCGCGATTTCGCGCGGCTTGCCGCTTCCGCCTTCTCGCGCGCATCGCCGAGCGCGCGTTCGGCGGCCACACGCGCCGTGATCTCGCGCCCCACGCGCTGGGTCTCGACAACGTCACCTTTCTCGTCGCGAACCGAAGCCACTTTCCAGGCGAACCAGCGCGGACCGGAGACGGTCTCGATCTCCTGGTCGAAATTGACGGAGCCGTCGGGCAGCGACGTACGCTCGCCTTCCCGGAGCACTTTGAACGGCAGATCGTGCCCCACGACGTCGCGCGCTTCTTTGGCCGTCAGCGTCGCAACCGCATTGCTCGCATGCGTGACGCGGCCATGCGAGTCCTCGCGCAGCACAAGATCGCCTTGCGCGTCAACGAGTTCGGTCGCGCGTGCGAGCCGTTCTTCGAGCTGCCAGATTTTGTCGTCGCGTTGTTCAAGCGCGGTCTCGAGCGCGCCGAGCCGGGCCAGCGTGCTGCGCGAACGGAGGTTGTGATGATAAAGGCCGATCAGCGCGAAGAAGAGCAGACCCGCGAGCATGCCGGCGAGCCCGATCGGGCCGTCCTCCAGCGACTGAAGTACGGCTTCCTGCGCCTGCGCGATCGACGGAAAGAGACAGAGCAAAACGCAGCCGGCCGCCAGGAATGCCGCGAGCAGATGGTCCAGCCAGCCTGGGACGCGATCGGTCGACGCGGAATGGAAAGCGTCCGGTTCGGACATGACACCCCTCTTTTCTTGCAAGAGAGGATGGCCCGGCAGGATTTAACGCATGGCTGACCCGGCGCCTTTCACGGACGCAAAGCGCCCGTGTGGTTGACGGGC
>JAICQA010000011.1 GCA_025929595.1 Xanthobacteraceae bacterium | reverse complement strand
TGCCCGCAAATGGCCGAAGCACGGGGTTTGCGCCGCGCGGGCACTCGCGTAGCCTCATCGACGGACGGGATTCATGACCACGCTCCTGATCAGCCACGATTCGAGCCTCAACCACGCGACTCCGACCGGCCACCCTGAGCGGGCGGACCGCTATCGGGCCATCAAGGCGATCCTGGAGGACGAGCAGTTCGCCATGCTCGCCCGCGAGGAAGCGCCGGAGGTGGAACTCCTCGCCATCGCCCGCGTCCACCCCATGCCCTACGTGGACGCGCTCCGCGCCGCCGTACCGGCCAACGGAAACGCGCGCATCGACGCCGACACCGCCCTCTCGCCCGGAAGCTGGGAGCCGATCGTGCGTGCGGCCGGCGGCGCGGTGCTTGCAGTCGATGAGGTGATGACCGGCCACGCGGACAACGCCTTCGTCGCCATGCGCCCGCCCGGCCACCACGCCGAGACGGCGACCGCGATGGGCTTCTGCTTTCTGAACAATGCCGCGATCGCCGCGCGCCACGCCCAGGTGCACTATGGCGCCGAGCGCGTCGCGATCGTCGATTTCGACGTGCACCACGGCAATGGCTCGCAGGAGATTTTCTGGTCCGACAAGACGGTGATGTATTGCTCCACCCACGAGATGCCGCTCTATCCCGGCACCGGCGCGCGCACCGAGCGCGGCGAGCACAACAACATCGTCAACGCACCGTTGCGCTCGGGGAGCGGCGGCGAGGAATTCCGCGAAGCGATGTCGGGCGTGATCATCCCGCGGCTCGACGAGTTCAAGCCCGATCTCGTCGTGGTGTCGGCGGGCTTCGATGCCCACGAACGCGATCCGCTCGCCAGCCTTCGCCTCACCGAGTCCGACTTCGTGTGGGCGACCCAGCAGTTGATGGAAGCCGCGGACCGCCATTCACAAGGCCGCCTCGTTTCGGTGCTTGAAGGCGGCTATGACCTGCAGGGACTTTCGCAGTCCGTGGCGGCGCATGTGAAGACGCTGATGCGCGGCTGAGACTTGTGCTAGGAAACGCCATGGCAAAGGAATCGAAGAACGAAGTCGCCGAGCTGCCTTTCGAGAAGGCGCTGGCGGAGCTTGAGACGATCGTTCAGCGCCTGGAAAAAGGCGACGTGGCGCTCGAAGAGTCGATCCAGATCTACGAGCGCGGCGAGGCGCTGAAGCGCCGCTGCGAAGCGCTGCTGCGCGAGGCGGAAGCACGCGTCGAAAAGATCACGCGGGATGCAAGCGGCAAGGCCACCGGCACGGAGCCCCTCGACCGCGAATAAGTGCGAGGCCGATCATGAGTTTCTTTCCCGGCAACGATCCCGAGGCGGGCGATCCGTTCACCTGCAACGCGCTCGAAATGGTCATCGTGCCGCGCAGCGTCGATCTCGGCGATTTCGCCGTGCGCCGCGCGCTGCCGCATGTGAAGCGTCGCACGGTCGGTCCCTTCGTCTTCTTCGATCATTTCGGGCCGGCCGAATTCAAGGCGGGGCGCGGTCTCGACGTGCGTCCGCACCCGCATATCGGCCTCTCGACGCTCACCTATCTTTATGACGGCGAGATCATCCACCGCGATACGCTGGGCATGAATGCCGCGATCCGCCCCGGCGAAGTAAACTGGATGACGGCCGGACGCGGCATCGTGCATTCGGAGCGGACCGCGCCCGATCATCGCGTCGATGGCGAACCGCTCCACGGCCTTCAGCTTTGGGTCGCGATGCTCGCAAAAGACGAAGAGAACGATCCCGGCTTCGCGCATCATGGTGGCGACGACCTGCCGGTGGTGAATGGCGAGGGGAAGTCGGCGCGCATCGTCGCCGGCAAGATGTTCGGCGCCACGTCGCCGCTCAAGACCAACATCGATGCCGTCTGCGCCGACATCGCACTTGAAGCTGGCGCGGTCGTGCCGATTGAAACCGAATATGAGGAACGCGCGCTCTATGTCAGCTCCGGCGAGATCGACGTGGCCGGCGACCGCTTCGGCGCCGGCAAGATGCTGATCTTCCGGCCGGGCGACGCGATCTCTGTGAAGGCGCTCACGCCTGCCCGCATCGCGATTGTCGGTGGCGCGCCGCTCGACGGCCCGCGCCATGTCTGGTGGAATTTTGTTTCCTCCCGCCGCGAGCGGATCGAACAGGCGAAGGAAGAGTGGAAAAACGGCTACTTCGGCAAAGTGCCGGGCGACGAGATCGAGTTCATTCCGCTACCTGAGAAACCATCCACCGTTGCCTGATTGTGGACGATCGTATGCGACCATCGCCTTGATTGCCGGGCGCGGGCGCCTGATATAAGCCTCTGACAGGGCCTGAATCCCGGAGCCAAACCTTGGCGGACCACTCGGCGACCCCGCTGCTCGACATGATCCGCCTGCCGCGCGACCTGCGGCAATTGCCGCCGGAATCCCTCCGCCAGGTAGCCGATGAATTGCGCCGCGAAACGGTCGATGCCGTTTCCGTCACCGGCGGGCATCTCGGGGCGGGGCTCGGCGTGATCGAACTGACCGTCGCGCTGCATTACGTTTTCGACACGCCGCACGACAAGCTGATCTGGGACGTCGGCCACCAGGCCTATCCACACAAGATCGTCACCGGACGCCGCGATCGTATCCGTACGCTCCGCCAGGGCGGAGGATTATCGGGTTTCACGCGCCGCGCCGAAAGCGAATACGACGCGTTCGGCGCCGCGCACGCATCGACTTCGATTTCGGCCGGCCTCGGCATGGCGGTCGCGCGCGATCTTGCGGGCGAGGATTACAATGTGGTCTGCGTGATCGGCGACGGCGCGATGTCGGCGGGCATGGCCTACGAGGCCATGAATAACGCAGGCGCGATGAAGAAGCGCCTCATTGTCATCCTGAACGACAACGACATGTCGATTGCGCCGCCGGTCGGCGCCATGTCTGCCTATCTCGCGCGCCGCATCTCTGGCCGCACCTATTCGCGCATGCGCAATCTGTGGGAGCGCATCGCCGAGCGCCTGCCGCGACGGACGGCGAAGACCATTCACCGCGCCTATGAACACTCGCTCGGCTTCGTCACCGGCGGCACGTTGTTCGAGGAACTCGGCTTCGAATATGTCGGACCGATCGACGGTCACAATCTCGATCACCTGCTGCCGGTCCTGCAAAACGTGAAGAAGTACGAGCGCGGGCCGGTGCTCGTCCATGTCGTGACGCAGAAGGGCAAGGGCTATCCGCCCGCCGAGGCGTCGCACGACAAGTATCATGGCGTCGTGAAGTTCGATGTGGCGACCGGCACGCAGGCGAAGTCGAAGGCGGTCGCGCCGTCTTATACGAAAGTATTCGGCGAAAGCCTCGTGAAAGAGGCGAAGAAAGACAAGAAGATTGTCGCCGTCACCGCGGCTATGCCCTCCGGCACGGGGCTCGATTTGTTTGCACGCGAATTCCCCGACCGCTTCTTTGACGTCGGCATCGCCGAGCAGCACGCAGTAACCTTCGCGGCGGGTTTGGCCGCGGAGGGCAGCAAGCCCTTCACGGCGATCTATTCGACGTTCCTCCAGCGCGGCTACGACCAGGTCGTGCACGATGTGGCGATCCAGAAATTGCCCGTGCGTTTCGCCATCGACCGGGCCGGGCTCGTGGGCGCCGACGGTCCGACGCATGCCGGCAGCTTCGATGTCGCCTATCTCGCCTGTCTGCCGGATTTTGTCGTCATGGCGGCGGCGGATGAAGCCGAACTCATGCACATGGTCGCGACGGCAGCCGCCATCGACGACCGCCCAAGCGCCTTCCGTTATCCGCGCGGCGACGGCCTTGGCGTGCCGATGTCTGAAGAAGGAAAGCCGCTCGAGATCGGCCGCGGCCGTGTGCTGCGGGAGGGAAGTTCGGTGGCGCTCCTGTCGTTCGGTGCCCGGCTCGGCGAATGTCTGAAAGCGGGGGACGAGCTGGCGGCGCAGGGAGTCGCCTGCACCGTGGCCGACGCGCGCTTCGCCAAGCCGCTCGACAACGATCTCGTGCTGCGCCTGGCGCGCGGTCACGAGCTGTTGGTCACGATTGAAGAGGGCTCGGTCGGCGGCTTCGGCAGCCACGTACTCGACCTGCTCGCGAGCGCGGGCGTACTCGACAAGGGTCTGAAAATTCGTTCGCTGGTCCTGCCCGATCGCTTCATCGAGCAGGACACGCCAGTGAAAATGTATTCTAGTGCCGGCCTCGACGCACGAGGCATTGTTGCAGCCGTGCAGAAAGCGCTCGGTCGCAAAGGCGAAAGCCGCCCGAGCGGTCAGATCGCTTGAATTAAATCAGCCGGCCGAGGATCGCGCGGTTCCCGCGATCGAAGAGCACGCGCGTTGAAATGCGTCGGCGCTCGGCCCCACATCGCTGATCGGCAACGACTTCTTACGGCCGGGAACTTCGATCACCAGCGTCTCGCTGCCCTTGAGCAATACGAAGAGTTCGGGGTCGAAGCGTGTCGCGCCGCCGATGTCGATGTCCTTGCGGGCCTCGGTCGTGAACGCGGTGCCTGCGACCTCAAACTTGCGCTTGCCGCTGTGCAGCTTGATTGCCGCGCCGTCGCCCGGTTGAACGCCGCGCGAACCGATTTGCGAGATCACGCGCAGCAGCCCGGATTCCGGTTGGCAGGAAAAAGAAATCTGGAACTCGTCGACCGTGCCATAGAGCAGCGTCGGCGCGCTCGATTGACGAACGAACCGCCAGGCAGGCTTGGGCGCCACGGCTTCCTTCTTGACCACCGTTTTCTTAGCTACAGGGCGCGTACGCTTTTTCGCCTCGGCATCGCTCGCGCCGATCAGGCCGACGATCGACGCAAGGGCAAGGGCCGTGGCCGCGCTGCGTAAGCGCATGAAGGAAACTCTCGGGTTCGTTTCAGGATGGAATTTCCTATCACCGCCCCCGGACGTTTCCAATTGGGGTTTGCCCGGAGGTGTTGATAGCCGCTACTAAAAGCGCCAGGGTCCTTAACGGTTCCGCCGTCGCGCCGAAATAGGACTCCCGTGACACGACACCGCGCAGATCGTTTGCTCGTAGAACGCGGCATTTTTGCGAGTCGCACCGCCGCGCAGGCCGCGATCGGGGCCGGACTCGTGAGCGCGGACGGCGTTAAGGTTGAAAAGGCGTCGCAGCCGCTCGCGCCTGACGTGCGCATAGAGGCCTCGCCTGTTCATCCTTATGTCTCGCGCGGCGGGGTGAAGGTCGCTGCCGCGCTCGATCATTTTGCCGTAGATCCGCAGGGGAAAATCTGTCTCGATGTCGGCTCGTCCACCGGCGGCTTCACCGAGGTCCTGCTCCGACGCGGCGCGCGGCTCGTTTGCGCTGTCGACGTCGGCACGAAGCAGTTGCATGAATCGCTCTCGCGCCGTGAAGATGTTGTGGTTCTGCAGAATACCGACATCAGGAATGTTACACCGGCACAACTTCCTGACCGCCCGGATTTGGTTGTCGTCGATGTGAGCTTCATTTCGCTCAAATTGGTTCTGCCTGCGATAAGTCTGCTCGCGGCCTCTCGCTCGACGATCATCGCCTTGATCAAGCCGCAGTTCGAAGCCGGACGAAGTGCCGTTCGAAAAGGCGTCGTGCGCGATCCGGCGGTTCACGAAGCAGTCTGTGCCGACATCGCTGCTGCAGCGGCAGACCTCGGCTGGCAGGTGAGGGGTGTGATCGATTCGCCGATCGAGGGCGGCGATGGCAACCGCGAGTTTCTGCTCTGCGCCGAGCGCAACGCAATGGCCTCCTGAAGGGCGCTGCCAACCTGACATTTATACGTCACGAAATTGCGCAATCCGGATCAAGAAAATTGACCTATCCAGCGCTTTCCTTTCGCCGGCGAGCCACTATGTTGCACGGCCCATGCTGAAACCAGCGAACCGATTGGCCGGCAGCCTGAGCGCTCCGGTCCCCGCATCGCCTTGGCGTGCCGAGCTTGCCGAGACGGTCAAGCTCGCTTGGCCGATCGCGCTGACGCAACTCGGTCAGATTGCGATGATGACGACGGATCTGGCGCTTGTCGGGCGCCTCGGTGACAAGGCGCTGGCCGCCTCGGCGCTCGCACAAACCGTACTGTTCGCGGCCTTTGTGCTCGGCATGGGATTGGTCTCGGCGGTGGCGCCGCTCGCGGCGCAAGGCTTCGGCGCCCGCCAACCACGTCTTGTCCGCCGCGCGCTGCGCGTTGGCCTATGGGCGTCTCTGATGCTCGGCGTGCCACTGACGGTTCTTCAGTTGTACGGCGAGACTCTCCTGATCGCGTTCGGTCAGGCGCCTGACGCTGCGGCGCTCGCGCATCAGTATCTCGTCGGCCTTGCGTGGAGTCTGATCCCCGGCTGGTGGTTCATTGCGATCCGCAACTTCATGGGCGCGGTCAACCGGCCGGAGCCCGCGCTCTGGATCATGCTCGCCGCGATCCCGGTCAACTTTGCGCTCGCCTATGCGCTCATCTTCGGCGAGTACGGATTCCCGCGCCTCGAAATGCTTGGCGCCGGCATCGCCACGACAATCGTCAATATCGGCATGTGCGCGGTCGCGATCTGGATTTGCTACGCACGCCGTCCGTTCAAGAAGTTTCAGGTCATGGGCCGCTTCTGGCGTCCGGACTGGCCGTTGTTCTGGCGGCTTGTGGTGATTGGCGCGCCGATCTCCGGCGCCTTCCTTTTGGAATACGGCGTGTTCGCTGCAGCCGCACTCCTCATGGGTCTCATCGGCACGGCTGAACTCGCGGCGCATCAAATCGCACTTCAGACCGCGGCCGTCATGTTCATGGTGCCCTTCGGCATCTCCATGGCTGCGACCGTGCGCGTCGGCCAGGCGGTCGGACGTGGCAATGCGCCGGCGACGCGCGTCGCGGGCTTCACCGCGATCGGTGTCGGCGCTGTGTTCATGGCGTCGATGACGCTCCTCGTGGCGCTCACGCGTGAATGGATTCCGCCGCTCTTTCTCGGAGCGGAGTCGGAGAACGCGGCGGCGACGGTCGCGCTCGCGTCGAAGCTCCTGTTGCTCGGTGCATGCTTTTTCATCTTCGACGGCATCCAGACCATCGGCGCGGGCGTGTTGCGCGGCCTGCACGACACCCGCGTACCGCTCGTCTTCGCCGCCATCGGCTTCTGGCTCGTCGGCTTTACCTGTGCCTATGGCTTTGCGTTCCCGCTCGGCTTCGGCGCCGAGGGTATTTGGTTCGGGCTTACGCTCGGCCTGTTCGTCTTCGCCTCGCTGCTTGTGTGGCGGTTCCATCACCTGACTGCGAGCGGCTACCTGCCCGTCATCGCGGGTCATGAAGATGCGACGCCACGCCTTGACGAAACTCGCGGGCCGTTGCGATCTGCTGCCCGTTAGAGCGGCCGATTCCCGGTCGTATGCCGGCTGTTGTCAAATTCAATGAAAGACGACGTCAAAGCGCAAAAAGAACGACTGGTCATCGAGCGCGTGGGTCATCGCGGCGACGGGATCGCGCAAGGGTCCGAAGGACCGATTTTCGTGCCCTACACCTTGCCGGGCGAGACGGTAGACGTCGAGCGTAAGGGTGAGCGTGCAACGATCCTTTCCGTCGTCGAGCCGAGTGCCGAACGCGTCGAGCCGCCGTGCGAATATTTCGGCACGTGCGGCGGTTGCGCCGTGCAGCACTGGCGCGAGGACAAATATCGCGAATGGAAGCGTGGTCTCGTGGTGAACGCGCTCGAACAGGCACAGATCGAGGCGGTAGTCGAAGACCTGATCGACGCCCATGGCGAAGGCCGTCGTCGAGCTGTCCTTCACGCGCGGCGTGGAGGAAAGCAGGCGCTCGTGGTCGGCTTTACAGGCCGCCGCTCGCATCACGTTGTGCCGATCGAACAGTGCCCGATATTCGCACCTGCGCTCGGTCGCGCGCTCGCAATCGCTGCCAGGCTTGCCGAACCGTTGGAGCCCGGCGGCAAGCCGCTCGATCTGCATTTCACGGCGACTGACGCCGGTCTCGATGTGGACATCCGTGGCTCCGGCCCGCTTGGTCCGGAAGCAACCGCTGCCGTCGCCAATATCGCACGTGAGGAGAAGATCGCCCGCGTCACGCGCCACGGCGAAATGCTCGCGCAACTGCGAGAGCCGTTCATCAAGATCGGCAAGGCGAATGTCGCTCCGCCAGCAGGCGCCTTTCTTCAGCCGACCGTCGCCGGCGAAGAGACGCTCGCACGTCTCGTGCTGGAATCCGTCGGCGATGCGAAGCGTGTAGCCGATCTCTTCTGCGGTATCGGCACCTTCGCGCTTCGTCTCGCCGAGAATGCGCAGGTGCTCGCCATCGACAGCGATGAGGACTCCATCAAGGCCTTGACGAAGGCAAAAGGCGCGCCCGGCCTGCGGCCGATCGAAACGCTGACGCGCGATCTCTTCCGCAGCCCGCTCACCGCGGGAGAAATCGTGCCCTGCAAGGTCGTCGTGCTCGATCCGCCGCGGCAGGGCGCGGAAGGCCAAGCGCGCGAGCTTGGCCACTCGGGCGCGAACCGCATCGTCTACGTCTCATGCAGCCCGTCGAGCTTTGCGCGCGACGCGGCCATTCTGGTCGGCGCGGGTTTCAGGCTGACGCGCGTCGTGCCGGTCGATCAGTTCCGTTACTCGGCGCATGTCGAGCTAGTGGGCACGTTCGAGCGCTGACTACTGGTAATTCTCGCCGCCCCAGCGCCGTTGCCACATCTGTTCGCCGATGGTGCAGGAGACACGCGGCTGGTCCTGCACGGGAATGACGACGTCCTGCGGCAGTGGAATGCGTTGCGGGCGGGTTCCCGCGACTTCCAAGAGCAGTTTGTTGCGGATCGCATCGGCGAATTGATGCCGTTCGCGCACCGGCACAAGGAACGCGCCCGGGCCGCCGATCACGCAGTCCTGGTAGTAAAGGTCGAGGTCCGGCACGTCGATCATCGACGCCACCGGCGCCTTCAACATGATCGGCAACCCGTTGATCGTGATGCCCTTGCGCACGATCTCATCGCGCGTCGGCACGATCAGGTCGCCCTGGTTGTTGGTGCCGTCGCCCGAGACGTCGATCACCCGCCTCAATCCCTTATAATTTGTTCCGAACTGTTCGGCTGAAAATTTCAGCGCGTTCGCGATTGATGTCCGGTATGCGCGGCGGATCGGTACCTGCCGGAGCTTATGCGCGAACTCGTCCGCGCTCGCCGGCCCGTCGATCACCTGCCACGGAATGATGACCTGCTGCTCGGCTGAACCCGCCCATTCGACATAGATGACAGCGATCTTGCCGATCGGCCCGCGCCGCACCGCGTCCAGGAACTGCTCCGAAGCAAGCGCGGCGATATAGCCTTCGCGTTGCAGCGCGAGTTCATCGGCATCCATCGAGTAGGAAATGTCGACCGCGAGAACAAGCTCGACATCGACCTGTTCGCTGTCGGCCGCATGCGCGGTCAAAGCCGGCAGGAGAAGCGCCACCAGAAACAGGGACCTAAGACAACGAATCATCGTCATCTCCGGACTCGAGGCAGGAATGCTGCCATGCCTCCGAGACGGCACCAAGCCGGAAAGGCGGCGTGTCTGGGGTTTCTTTCGGCGTTCAGCCGCCGTCGATGGGTTCCGTGGCGATGATCTCGATGCCGAAGCCGCTCAAGCCGACATAAGTCAGGTGGCTGGACGTCAGGAGCTTGATCGAGGAAATGCCGAGGTCGCGCAGGATTTGGGCGCCAAGCCCGATTTCGCGCCATTGCTTGTCGCGCACCTCTTCCGCGTTCGGCTCACCGGGCTTCACGACCGGTACGCCCGCGGTGCCGTCACGCAGCAACACAAGTACGCCGCGGCCATCGGCTTTGAAGCGCGACAAGGCGCCATGAAACGCCTTTGCCTCACCGAACAGGTCGCGCACGATGTCGGCGCGATGCAGGCGGACGGGAATGTCGATGCCGTCGCCGATGCGGCCGTAGACGAACGCCATGTGATAGACGGCGTCGAAAGGAGTCTTAAACGCGTAACCCGTGAGTTCGCCGATTTCGCTCTGGACCGGGAAGGTGGACGCCCGCTCCACGAGCTTTTCGCGCGCCTGCCGCCAGGCGATCAGATCGGCGATCGAAATCTGTTGCAGCTTGTGCTGTTTGGCGAAGGTCGCGACGTCCGGTCCGCGCATGACGGTTCCGTCGTCGTTCACGAGTTCCGCGAGCACGCCCACCAATGGCAACCCGGCGAGTCGACAAAGATCGACGCAGGCCTCCGTATGACCCGAGCGCATCAGCACACCGCCCTCGCGTGCCACCAGCGGGAAAACGTGTCCGGGCCGCACAAAGTCCGAGGCGCCCATGTTTGGATTGGCGAGTGCGCGCACGGTGTTGGTGCGTTCCTCGGCGGAGATGCCGGTTGTAAGCCCATGGCGAACGTCGACAGTGACGGTGAACGCCGTGCCGAGCGGCGCGTCGTTCGCGGCCACCATCGGATCGAGATGCAGGCGGCGCGCTTCCTCAGGCGGCAACGGCGCGCAAACGATGCCGCTCGTATGCCGCACGATGAACGCCATCTTCTCCGGCGTGCAGAGAGAGGCTGCGACGAACAGATCGCCTTCGTTCTCGCGGTCGTAGTCGTCGGTGACGACGACGATCTCGCCGCGGGCGAAAGCCTCGATTGCCAGCCCGACGCTGCGGATTGTTTCATTCATCGCGTTCATATTGCACTTATTTCTTCTGGGGCGGAAACGGCCAGTTCGCCGTCTCGCCGACTTGGCCACGATGGCGCAGGAAATGATCGGCGATCACGCAGGCTAGCATGGCCTCGCCGACCGGAACCGCGCGAATGCCGACACAGGGGTCGTGCCGCCCCTTGGTTGAAACTTCCGCCGGCGCCCCTTGGCGATTGATCGACTGACGCGGCGTCAGAATGGATGAGGTTGGCTTGACCGCGAAGCGCGCCACGACCGGCGCGCCCGTCGAGATACCGCCAAGGATACCGCCCGCGTTATTGGAGGTGAACTCCGGCCGTCCCGCATTGCCCGGACGCATTTCGTCGGCATTCGCCTCGCCCGAGAGGCGAGCGCTCGCAAAGCCGGTACCGATCTCGACGCCTTTCACGGCGTTGATGCTCATGAGCGCCGCCGCAATGTCGGCGTCGAGCTTGGCATAGATCGGCGCGCCGAGGCCCGGCGGGACATTCTCGGCGACCACTTCGATCACCGCGCCGACGGACGAGCCGCTCTTACGGATGCCGTCGAGATAATTTTCCATTTTCTTCGCTGCTTCGGCGTCGGGACAGAAGAACGGATTGCGCGCAACTTCATCCCAATCCCAGCGCGAGCGGTCGATGTCGATCTCGCCCATTTGGACCAGCGCACCGCGCACCGTCATTCCGGGCACGACCTTACGCGCGATGGCGCCCGCCGCGACGCGCATCGCCGTCTCGCGCGCGGAGGCGCGCCCGCTGCCGCGCGGATCGCGGATGCCGTATTTGATGTCATAGGTGAAGTCGGCATGACCCGGGCGATAAAGTTCGGAGATCGCGTCGTAATCCTTCGAGCGTGCATCGACATTCTCGATCAGCAGTCCGATGGGGGTGCCCGTCGTGACCTGCTCGCCGCCCTGCGGATCGGTGAACACGCCGGAAACAATTTTCACTTCGTCCGGCTCGCGCCGCTGCGTGACGAATTTGCTCTGTCCCGGCCGGCGGCGGTCGAGCTCACGTTGAATGTCCGCGACGGTCAGCGGGATACGCGGTGGGCAGCCGTCCACCACGCAGCCGATCGCGACCCCGTGGCTCTCGCCAAAAGTGGTGACGCGGAAGAGGTGGCCGAACGTGTTGTGCGACATGAGCGATCCGTGCGGGCCGACTTTTGTAAAGCATGGTCCGCCCGAGGGGAAATCGCTTACCGCAAGTCCATGCGTAAACGATTAAGGGGCCGGCGCACGCGCAAAAAAGGCCGCTATTCCGCTGCCCGCAACGTGGGCCGCCCGCGCGCCGAAACCGGCGGAGCGGGGACAATCGGCGGCTTGGCGTTCAAGGCCTCGACCTGAAAGCCCGCCACGCGCTTGTAGTTATTGGCGATGCCTTCAAGTTCCTGCTGGCTCAGGACTTCGGTCACGACGCTGAAACCGTCTGGTGCGCGTTCCTCGACCATCTGCATGACCTGCTCTGGCCCGTTCCTGCGATTGAGGAGCACGAGGTCGGAGGTCGCCGGTCGGCGCTCGGCTTCGTAGGCGAACATCGCGGCTTCGGTCGCGCCGTGCGAGAGGATTTCTCGGGCGAGCACGCGCGCGTCTAAGATCGCTTGCGACGCACCGTTCGAGCCGATCGGATACATCGGGTGTGCCGCGTCGCCGATCAGCGTCACACGCCCGAAGGTCCAGCGGTCGAGTGGGTCGCGGTCGACAAGCGGAAATTCGTAGGCGTATTCCGCATTGCGGATGAGACTGGGCACGTCGAGCCAGTCGAACTTCCAGCTCTCGAACCACGGCAGGAACTCTTCCAGCTTCGCTTCGCGGTTATAGTCTTCGCGCCGCCACTGATAATTCGGATCGAACTCGCGCTCGGCGATCCAGTTGATCATCGGCCGCCCGCTCGCCGACGCCTGCTTCGAGATCGGGTAGCAGACGAATTTCAGCGCCTGATAGCCCGCCATGATCATCGTGCGGCCGGATAGATACGGCTCGCCATAGGTCACGCCGCGCCACAGAATTCGGCCGTTCCAGATCGGCGGTCCCTCATGCGGAAATAATTTGCCGCGGATGGTCGAATGAATGCCGTCAGCCGCGATCAGGATCGAGCCCTCGTGTGTGCCGAGGTCTTTGCCCGTCTCTTTGTCGACAAAGCGGGCGCGGATGCCGCTCGTCGTTTCTTTCCAATCTGCGAGGTGATGGCCGGTGAGAATGTTCTCCGCGCCGATCCGCTCGCGAGCGGCGTCGAGCAGGATCATCTGCAATTCACCGCGATGGATCGAGAACTGCGGCCAGCGATAGCCGGCCTCAAGCCCGCGCGGCTCCGACCAGATCTGCTTTCCGTGCTTGGAGAAATAGGCGAGCTCCTTCGTGCGGATCGCCGTCGCATCGATGGCCTCTTCGAGACCGAGCTCCATCAACTCGCGTCCGGCATGCGGAAGAATATTGATCCCGACGCCCAGGGCCTTGATCTCGCGCACCGACTCGAACACGCGGCACGGCACGCCGATCTGATGGAGGCTGAGCGCGAGCGTGAGTCCGCCCATGCCGGCGCCGGCGATCAAGACAGTCATACGCAGAACTCCCCAGCCGCCGCCCCTCAGCGGACGGAAATCACATGATCGTATGTCAGGCCCTTGGTCGGATAAGCCACACGCAGCACGACGCGGTTGCCGCGCCCGCTGTAGTAAACGCGCGTGCCGCGTACGGTGCGGCCGAGGCATCGCTTCGAGCCGCCGTCATTGCCGACGGCTACGAACGAACCGATGTCGGTCGCGATGCGCCCGCCCGAGGCGTCGAGCACCGTGATACGCGGCGAGCCGTCCTGCTGGCAGTAGTCGTCGACCGTCGCGGCAGCGAAAATCAGCTTGCCCGCGCGCGTCGATCGTGCGCTGCGTGAATTGCCGTAGACATAGCCGGGCTCGTCGAAGGTCGGCGTGATGTAGTCGCGCGAGAACAGGCCCGAACGGCCCCACCACCAGTCATATGGATAGAAGCCTTGCGCGGACGCGCTCGTTGCCGCGACCAGTAAGGCGAAAACAGCGGCGATCGATTTCTTCATGTTGGCCCCTTATCCCTGATCCTCGCCCTTGCCGGGCGTCATGTCGGGAGCATCAGGGTTTTTCATGCCGACAATGTGGTAGCCGGCATCGACGTGGTGGATTTCGCCGGTGACGCCGCGGCCCAGATCGGACAGGAAATAGAGCGCGGCGTCGCCCACTTCGTCGATCGTCACCGTGCGCCGCAGCGGCGAGTTATATTCATTCCAGCGCAGGATGTAGCGGAAATCGCCAATGCCGGACGCGGCGAGCGTCTTGATCGGTCCGGCCGAAATCGCATTCACACGAATGTTCTTCTCGCCGAGGTCGGCCGCGAGATAACGCACGCTCGCCTCGAGGCCGGCCTTCGCGACTCCCATGACGTTATAATGCGGCATCCACTTCTCGGCGCCGTAGTAGGTCAGCGTCAGCAGCGAGCCGCCCTTCGGCATCCGCTTCTCCGCCCGCTGTGCGATCGCGGTAAAAGAGTAGCAGGAGATGAACATCGTCTTGGTGAAATTGTCGGGCGTCGTATCGACGTAGCGCCCGTCCAGCTCGTTCTTGTCCGAAAACGCCACGGCATGGACGACGAAATCGAGCGGACCGATGGTGCGGTCGGCCTCCTCGAACACGGCATCGATCGTCGCCGGGTCGGTGACGTCGCAATGGCCGACGACTTTGCCGCCGATCTCCGCGGCCAGCGGCTCGACCCGTTTTTTCAGGGCGTCGCCCTGGTAGGTGAACCCGACATTGGCGCCGGCGCCGGCGCAGGCCTTGCCGATCCCCCAGGCGATGGAGCGGTTGTTCGCAACCCCGAACACGAGGCCGTTCTTGCCCCGCATCAAAGCGCCGTTTCCCGCCATTCCGGCCCTCCCGCCACCACCTACACGCGAAGGCGGCCAGCTATCGCATGGGCCTCAAGCCCCTTCAAGCGCAGGGGAATAAGTGGGCACCTACTCGCGTTCTCTTATGGGAGGCCGCAGAATGTCCGGACGATCCTTTGGATGGAGCCGGCCATGACGGCGGTTCGAAGGGGGCTTGAGCCCCTGATTCCGGCGCTCCGGCGTTTCGCCCGCGCCCTGTCGCGTGACGCGGAGACCGCGGACGATCTCGTGCAGGACACGCTCGTCCGCGCGCTCCGTGCCGAGCACCTGTTTCACGGCGGAGACCTGCGAACGTGGCTGTTCACGATCCTGCTCAATCTCGACCGCAACCGGCGGCGCGGCCTGTCGCGCCGTCCGATACTCACGGTGATCGAGGACGCCGACCCGCCCGCCGAGCCCGGATCGGACGGCACCGGCCGCGACATCGAGCGCGGATTGTCGCTCCTGCCGCCCGAGCAGCGCGAGGTGCTGCTCCTCGTTGCGCTCGAAGGCATGAGTTACCGCGAGGCCGCCGACGTGCAGGGCGTGCCGATCGGCACCGTCATGTCGCGCCTGTCGCGCGCGCGCACGACCTTGCGCACGCATGTCGACGGCGAGCTGCCGAAACTGCGCAGCGTGCCCTGAAGGATTGAAATGGCCGACGCGACGATCACCGAAGACGAACTGCACGCCTACGCCGACGGTTTCCTGCCGGCGGATCGTCTGGCCGCGGCCGAAGCATTTCTCGCGGCCAATCCGGCTGAAGCCGCGCGTGTTGCCGAGTGGCGTGCGCAGGCGGCCGCGCTACGCGAGCGGTTTGGCCCCGTCGCCGACGAGCCGCTGCCGGAGCGTTTGCAGATCGACAATATTGCATTGCGCGCGAGCGGCCTTCGCCGCAAGATCGCGATTGCCGCGTCTATCGCCTTGATCGTCGGCGCGACGGTTGGCTGGTTCGCGAACGACTATTTCAAGATTCCGACGCAGAACCAGATGGCGCGCGCGCTCGCCGACGCCGCGCTCGAAGCGCACCGGCTTTACATCAACGAGGTTCGCCATCCGATCGAGGTACGCGCGAATGAAGCGCATCTGTTGCCGTGGCTCTCGCGCCGCGTCGGCTCTCAGGTGAAGGCGCCGGATCTCGGCGACGAAGGCTACAAGCTGCTCGGTGGGAGATTGCTGCCGGGCTCACGCGGTCCGGCGGCGCTCATTATGTATGAAGGGCAGGGCGGCGAGCGCGTCACGATCACCTGCGTGCGTTCCGCGAGCAACGAGCGCAGCAACTTCAAATGGCGTCAGATGGGCGACATCGGCGCGTTGGCGTGGATCGATGCCGGCCTCGGCTTTGTCGTCGCGGGTCCCGCCGACCGCGACAAGCTCGACCGCATCGCGCGCAGCGTCTACGCCGCCTACGAGCTTCCGGCCGACCGGAAATAACTCAGGTCTTGGTGCGCTTCTCACGCGCCTGTTTGGCGAGCGCGTCGAGTTCGCTATCGACGCCTTCCGGCAACTCGATGCGAACGGTCGCGAGCAGATCGCCCGAACCGCCGCCCTTTTTCGGCAGGCCTTTACCCTTGAGCCGGAAGGTGCGGCCGCCGTTCGTGCGCGGTGGAATCTTGAGCTCGACCGCGCCGTCGATCGTCGGCACGCGCACGGAGCCGCCGAGCACCGCGTCGTCGAACGGCACCGCGATGTCCGCGCGCAGGTCCGATCCGTCAACCTTCAGGTCCGCATGCGGCGTGACATGCAGGGTGATGATCGCGTCGCCCGCGACGCCGGTCGGCGAATGGAATCCCTGGCCGCGGAGACGGATCTGCTGTCCCTCGGTGACTCCGGCCGGCACGCTGACCTCGACGTTCTTGCCCGTCGGCAGGAGCACGCGCTTTTTGACGCCGCTCACCGCTTCCGAAAGCGACACCGAGAGCGACGCCGTCGCATCCTGGCCGCGCGACGCACCGCGCTGCATCTCTGCCGCGTCGAAATCTTCGAAATGGGCCTGGCCGCGCCCCCCGAACAGGCTGCTCAGGACGTCTTCGAAGCTGCCGCCGCCCGCGCCGCCACCGGCGGGGCCGCGCGTTGTCGTGCGGCGGAAACCGCCTGGCCCAACATTGAAAGTCTCGAAGATCGTCGACGCGTCGAAGCCCGGATGCTGCTGGCCGGCGCCACCGAAGCCTCCGCCCGCGAAGCCCTGAAAGCGCGGCTTGCCTTCCGCGTCGATCTCGCCGCGGTCGAATGCCTTGCGCTTGTCCTCTTCGCCGAGGATTTCGTAGGCGGAATTCAGCTCGGCAAAGCGCGCGGCCGCCTTCGGATCGGCCTTGTTGGCGTCCGGATGCAGCTTCTTGGCGAGACGGCGGAAGGCTTTCTTGATCTCAGCCTGATCCGCCCCCTTGCCGACGCCGAGCACGTCATAGGGGTTGCGCAAGCCTGAACTCCATCGCCCGGGGATTTCCCAGACCCAGCAGCCTAAATGTGGTGACGGAACGGCGGTTCCGCAACGCCGATCAGGACTTCTGAAGCGGCCGTGTCGAGCGGATTTCCCATTCGCCCCTGTGAATGCGGCAGGCCGTGCCCTCGTACCAGCTTTCGCGCCCGTCGCCGACGTGGCTGGCGATGAAGTTGCGGCAGGCAAAGCCGTCCTTGATGTAGGAGGCCGCGACCGGGGTGACGGTCCCGCGGCTGCCGGTATCCGGGTTCTGCCACGGGATACTGGCGCCTTCCTCCTTCTGGCCGAGCGCCTCCTTCAGCGCCACCGAGGTCAGCTTCCAGTCGATGGGGTGGATGCCGCCGCTTGCGCGTTCGGTCTTCTTCGACTGCATTGCAAGCGAGCCGGTGACATCGCGGACGTCGCCCTTGTCGGCTTGCGCCACCGTGGCCGGCTTTTCTTCCTTGTCGGAGAGGAAGGAGCCGAGCTCCATGGTCATGGCGCAGGCGCCGGAGCCGAATGCGAGCATGGCCGCGAGCACCAAAACCGTCCATGCGGACGAGCGGCGCGAATGCGCCGATCCGTGATATGGAAGAGCCTCGATGGCCCCGCGCGCAAGCGAGGCGCGATCCGGAAGGCACACGGCCCGAACTCCTACGCGAATACGATTGCGTCATGAAACACCCCGCAGGGTTAACGTTCAGTGACTTCCCCGACGCGGCCGAACCGTTCGGCCCGTTCGAGGCGTGGATGGCGGAGGCGAAGACGTCCGAGCCGCGCGATCCGGACGCGATCGCGCTGGCGACCGTGGACGCCGACGGCATGCCGAACGTGCGCATGGTTCTGCTCAAGGGCTGGGGACCGGAAGGTTTCATATTCTATACGAACCGCGAGAGCGCCAAGGGCCGCGAGCTGGAAGGGCAGGGCAAGGCGGCGCTCGTCATTTACTGGAAGTCGCTGAGCCGCCAGGTGCGCGTGCGCGGTCCGGTGTCGCCGGTCACGTCCGCACAGTCCGATGCCTATTTCGGTTCGCGTGCGCGCGGCGCGCAAGTCGGCGCCTGGGCAAGCCAGCAGTCGCGGCCGCTCAAGAACCGCGAGGAGTTGCAGGTGGCGGTCACGCGCGTCGAGGCGCAGTATGAAGGCAAAGAGGTGCCGCGGCCGCCGCACTGGATCGGCTATCGCATCGCGCCGCTCTATGTGGAGTTCTGGCAGGAGCAGCCGTTCCGCCTGCACGACCGCGTGGTGTTCTCGCGCGCCGCGCTCGATCGATCCTGGACGCGCTCGCGTCTTTATCCCTGACGCGGCGAGGAAACGAATATGGCCACCAAATCCGACCAGCCCCGTCGTACGCTGCTACTTACCGGCGCTTCGCGCGGTATCGGGCACGCGACGGTCAAGCGCTTCTCGAGCGCGGGCTGGCGGGTCATCACCTGTTCGCGTCACGCCTTTCCCGAAGAGTGTCCATGGGAGATGGGCCCCGAGGATCACATACAGGTCGATCTCGCCAACCCGGTGGCGACCGAAGCCGCGATCGGCGAGATCAAGAACCGGCTTGAGCACGGGGAACTGCATGCGCTCGTCAACAATGCCGGCGTTTCACCGAAGGGCGAGGATGGCAAGCGGCTCGGCACGCTCGAGACCAGCATCGCCGACTGGCAACACGTCTTTCAGGTAAACTTCCTCGCGCCGATCATGCTGGCGCGCGGATTGGTCGACGAGCTGAAGCGCGCGCATGGCGCGGTGGTGAATGTCACCTCGATCGCGGGCTCGCGCGTGCATCCGTTCGCGGGCGCGGCCTACGCGACCTCCAAGGCCGCGCTTGCTTCCCTCACGCGCGAGATGGCAGCGGATTTCGGCCCGCTCGGCATTCGCGTCAACGCCATTGCGCCCGGCGAGATCGATACGGCGATCCTGTCACCCGGCACCGACAAGCTGGTGGAGCAGATTCCGCTGCGCCGTCTCGGTCAGCCGGATGAAGTGGCGAAGATCATCTATGTGCTGTGCACCGAAACGTCGTCCTATCTCAACGGCGCCGAGATCCACATCAACGGCGGGCAACACGTTTGATTTGTCATTCCGGGGCGCATTGCGAGCGCACCCATTGGAGTGGCCGCGCTGGCCGCCCGCTTTGCTCGCCAGCGCGGCAGGCGCGAGCAATGCGAGCCCGGAATCCAAACGGCGATTCAACAATTGCGGCGCGGCCGCTTGGATTCCGGGCCCGGGGGGGGGGGGGGGCGGCCCGCCCCGCGAACAGATAGGGAAGGCGAGGGAACCCCCCACCCACCAGCACGGAGGGGGGGGCAGGGGGGGGGCGGAGGG
>JAICQA010000256.1 GCA_025929595.1 Xanthobacteraceae bacterium | reverse complement strand
TCTCGCTGGCGTTCCCCGCATCGCGCGTGCGCGTCACGAGGGAAAGTCGCGCGACGGAGCCGATCGACGGCAGCGCCTCGCCGCGAAAGCCGAGCGTTGCAATGGAGTCGAGATCGTCGCCGGCGAGCTTCGAGGTGGCGTGGCGCTCGACCGCGAGCGCGAGGTCGGCGGGGTTCATGCCGCTGCCGTCATCGGTGACGCGGATCAGGCGGCTGCCGCCGCCCGACAGCACCACCTCGATCTTGCGCGCGCCGGCGTCGAGCGAATTCTCGACCAGTTCCTTGACGACCGACGCCGGGCGCTCGACCACCTCGCCCGCCGCGATGCGGTTGACGAGGGCTTCGGGGAGCTGGCGGACGGGCATGAGTTTTCCGAGTCGAGATTCGCGCCGAAGGTCCCATTCTGGATGGCCGGGTCAAGCCCGGCCATGAGGGGAAAAAGTGGGTGGCGACCTCGCTGTTTCCCCCTCGGCCGAATTTTCGCCTGCGATTTCAACGGGCGAAAATTTCTTTTTCCACGTCGATTCCAGCCACCTTAAATTCCCAGCCGTCCTGTTCACGAGGGGCGCTCTCGCGAGGCGTCGTCTGGGTGGAGCAGGATGCGGCGCCCGCTGTCGTGCCTCGCAAGCACGGCACCGGGCGGTCTCGGGGCTCCGCCCGGCGGCACTAGGACCGCCTGCCAGGAGCTTGGCTGACGGACGATCGGAGTTTTCCGCAGAGCAAAGCCGGAGTCTCCGACACGAAAGCGCGGCCCGGACCGAAGAGACGCCGCGACGGAGCGCCGTGAGGCGTTGCGCGCTCGGCGCGGTTGGCTCTCAAAAGCTGACTGTGGGGCGCGACCGAAATGGACCGTGCGCTCTTACGGCGCTCCGTCCCCCTCACTTTCAAAGCTCGGGCGGAATCCCGTCGCGAGAACGAGATCGGCTCTTTGAAAATTGAATCGCCGTCCGGGGCGAGCGCGGAGCGCGAGACCCGGGACCGTTATCGGCGGAACTCTGAACGGTCCCGGGTCTCGGCGCGCAAGCGCGCCTCGCCCGGGACGACGGGTCAGTTTCCCTCAAACTTCGGCCGCTGCTTCGCCGCAAACGCCTCATACGCGCGCTCGAAATCGTTCGTGTCCATGCAGATCGCCTGCGCCTTCGCTTCGGCGTCGATTGCCTCGTCGACGCTCATATCCCATTCGTCATGCAGGCAACGTTTGGTCATCGCGTGGGCGAAGGTCGGGCCGTCCGCGAGCGATTGCGCGAGCGCCGTCGCCTCGGCGAGTAGCGCTTCAGGCTCGCAGATTTTGTTGTAGAAGCCGACGCGTTCGGCTTCCGCGCCGTCCATGGAGCGCCCGGTATAAAGAAGCTCGGCGGCGCGGCCCGCACCGATGATGCGCGGTAGGATGTTGCACGCGCCCATGTCGGCGCCCGCGAGCCCGACTCGCACGAACAGGAACGCGACCTTGCTGCGCGCGGTGCCGTAACGCAGGTCGGAGGCCATGGCGAGGATCGCGCCCGCGCCCGCGCACACGCCGTCGATGGCGGCGACGATCGGCTGCGGGCAGGCGCGCATCGCCTTCACAAGGTCGCCGGTCATCTGTGTGAATTTGAGCAGGCCGTCGCGGTCGCCCTTGCGCCGCATCTGCACCAGCGGCCCGATGATCTCATGCACGTCGCCGCCCGAGCAGAAATTGCCGCCGGCACCCGTAAGAACGATGACTTTGGTCGAGTTGTCGTCCTTCAGCGAGTGGAACGTGTCGCGTAGCTCGGCATAGGACTCGAAGGTGAGCGGGTTCTTCCGCTCCGGCCGGTTGAGCGTGATGGTCGCGACCTTGCCGGCCGGCTCCCAAAGAAAATGCTGCGGATTGCGGGGTTTTGCGGCTTGCACGGGATCGACCTCATGTCCGTTTCGCTTGGCCCGTTGGTAGCATGCGCATTGGTGCCGCGGAACGCCGCACCTATATTGCCGCCATGATTGCGCTCTCCGTTCTCGACCTCGCCCCCATTATTGCCGGCGGCACGCCCGCAGAGGCGCTCAATAATTCCCGCGACCTCGCGCGTCACGCCGAGCGCCTCGGCTACAAGCGTTACTGGCTTGCCGAGCATCACAACATGCCGGGGATCGCGAGCGCGGCCACGGCCGTCGCCATTGCGCATGTCGCGGGCGGCACCTCCACCATCCGCGTCGGCGCGGGCGGCATCATGCTCCCGAACCACGCGCCGCTGGTGATCGCCGAGCAGTTTGGGACGCTGGCCTCGCTCTATCCCGGGCGCATCGATCTTGCGCTCGGCCGCGCGCCCGGCACGGATCAGGTTACGGCGCACGCGCTACGCCGGTCGCTCAATGCGACCAACATCGACGACTATCCGCGCGACGTGATGGAGCTGATGCATTATTTCCGCGATCCGGAGCCGAACCAGCGCGTGCGCGCGATCCCGGGCGCGGGCACGAAAGTGCCGGTCTGGATTCTGGGCTCGAGCACCTACGGTGCGCAGCTCGCCGCCGCGCTCGGACTGCCCTACGGCTTCGCGTCGCACTTCGCGCCCGCCGAGCTCGATCAGGCGGTCGCGATCTATCGCGCCAACTACCGGCCGTCGGAGGAAAATCCTGAGCCTTACCTCATGGTCGGGGCAAGCGTGATCGCCGCGTCCACCGACGAAGAGGCGCGCTATTTGTTTTCGTCCCAGCAGCAGGCCTTCGTGAATCTGCGCACCGGCAATCCGGGTCCGTTGCCGCCGCCCGTCGAAGGCTTCGAGGAGAATCTCGATCCCCGCGCCAGGTTCATTCTGGCGCAGGCTTTGTCCTGCGCCATCGTCGGCTCGCACGATACGGTGAAGCGGGGCCTGAAGGATTTCGCCGCGCGCACCGGCGCCGACGAGATCATCGCGACGGCCAATATCTTTGATCACGCCGCCCGCGTCCGTTCCTATGAGATCGCCGCGGCCGCCGGCAAGGAAGTCGAAAAAGCCGCGTGAATCGGCGGGTTGCGGCGGAACTGCGGCGGACGTACATAAGCCGCGCAGCGGGAGAGACCGGTCCCGATTCGGGGCCGGCGCCGAAGGAGCAACCGCCCCGGAAACTCTCAGGCAAAAGAACCGCTGCACGTTTTGAAGACTCTGGAAAGTGGAGCCGCAAGCTCCCGCCGACGGTGAAAGTCGAAAAGCACCGAGTCTGTGCCTAGCCACCGCTCAGGCCAGACTCTTAAGGCTTCGACGAAAACTCTCAGGCCGATGACAGAGGGGGCTCTTGCCGGTGGGACGCGCCGGCCTTGAGCAACCTTGAGGTCCTGGGATGAACGCCCCCAACAATAATAAAGAGTACGACGTCGTTATTCTTGGCGCCGGCGTTGTCGGCATCAACAGCGCCTATTTTGCGCTGAAGCTCGGCAAGTCCGTCTGCGTGATTGATCGCCGTTCGGCGGCGGGGCTGGAGACGAGCTTCGCGAATGGAGGGCAGGTCTCCGTCAGTCACGCTGAGCCGTGGGCCAATCCTTCCGCACCATTGAAAGTTTTGAAGTGGCTGTTTGACCCCAAGGCTCCGCTTCTCTTTCGCCCGCGTCTCGACATGCACCAGTGGCTTTGGATCGCGCAGTTCCTTGTCGAATGCTTGCCGAGCCGTGCGAGCCGGCACACGACCGAGATCGTCAGGCTGGCATCAGAAAGCCGCTCGCTCATTCAGGAAATCCGCGCGCGCGAGGGGCTGCAATACGATCAGCGCACGACCGGCATTCTGCATTTCTATCGCGATCAGCAGGAATTCGACGACGCGGTGAAGGTCGCGGAGCTCATGCGCCACGATGGCTGCAACAGAAACCCCGTCGGCCGTGATCGCATTCTGGAAATCGAGCCGGCCTTTGCCGAGAACATCGGCAAGATCGTCGGGGCGACCTACACGGCCGAGGATGAAAGCGGCGATGCGCACAAATATACGCAGCAGCTCGCCGCCGTCTGCCAACTCATGGGCGGCGATTTCCGCTACGACACCGAAGCCGTGGCGCTTCACACCAACGGCAGGAACGTCGAAGGCCTCGAACTGCAAACCGCGCACGGCTACGAGACGCTCCGCGCGCGCGACATCGTCGTGAGTCTTGGCTCCTACTCCGCGCCGTTCCTGCGCCGCTATAGCCTATGGCTGAACATCTATCCCTCGAAGGGGTACTCGGTGACCATACCGCTCGACGGCTCGAACAAGGCGCCGGTCACCAGCCTCACCGACGATCAGTACAAGCTCGTCTACTCCAACCTCGGCGACCGCCTGCGCGTCGCGGGCACCGCCGAGTTGTCGGGTTACACCAAGTGGCTCGATCTGCGCCGCTGCAACGCGATCCTCGACAACGTGCGCGGGCTCTTTCCGGGCGCGGGCGATTTCGAGGCGGCGAAATTCTGGACCGGCCTG
>JAICQA010000394.1 GCA_025929595.1 Xanthobacteraceae bacterium | reverse complement strand
CCAGGCCATGCCAGGGATGCGGCCGCCAGCGCGAAAAGTCGTGTTTTTCCATGGGCGTGAACTCTAATTGAGTTCGTCTTATCCTCCCAGCCCATGCCAGTCGTGACGTCGAGGGGAGCGGCCATCATCGGGTGGGGCAAGTGCATGCCTCCCGCGACGCTCACCAATGCCGACATGGCGACCTTTCTCGACACCAGCGACGAGTGGATCACCACGCGGACCGGCATCCGCGAACGTCGCCTGTCGCACGTACCCCTGGGCGAGCTGATCCACGTCGCGGTGGCGCGCGCGCTCGCCTGCGCCGGCATGGATGGCAAGAAGGTCGAGCTGATCGTGGCCGGCACCACGAGCTACGACGACCAGGTGCCGAACGTCGCGTCGGGCATCCAGCGGCGCATCGGCGCCGAGGGCTGCGCGGCGATGGACGTCAACACCGCCTGCACCAGTTTCCTGTATTCCCTATCTACCGCGACCGCGATGATCCGCACGGGCATCGTGCGCAACGCGGTCGTCGTCGGTGCGGAGGTCATCTCGCCGTTCATCGACTGGAGCGACCGCAACACCGCCGTGTTGTTCGGCGACGGCGCCGCGGCCGTGGTGCTCGAGGCGACGGGCCGCGAGGAAGGCCTGCTCGCCGAGCGGCTCGGCTGTTACGGCGAATCGCGCGAGATCCTGCGCGTGCACGGCATGGGGGCGGCCTACGCCCACCAGAACCGCATCATCGGCAAGACGGAATGGCAGTTCGAAGGCCAGGACATCTTCAAGAAGGCCGTGCACGGCATGGCGCTGGCGTGCGAGGAAGCGCTCGCGAAAGTGGGCAAGACCGCCGCCGACGTCGATCTCGTCATCCCGCACCAGGCGAACCTGCGCATCATCGAGTCGGTCGCGAAAAGGACCGGCATCCCGATGGATCGCGTGTTCGTGAACGTGCACCGCTACGGCAACATGTCCGCGGCCACCGTGCCGGTCGCATTGTGCGAGGCGCTCGAGGAAGGCCGCGTGAAACCCGGTTCGCTGCTCCTCATGCCTTCCTTCGGCGGAGGCCTGACCTTCACGGGCCACGTGGTGAGATGGGGCGAACGCGTGACGCCGCTCGGGGTCAGCGACGTCGAATTGCCGCCTAACCACGAGTCGGCGCTCGAACTGGTCGCCAGGTACCGCTCGATCAAGTCCCTGCGCGTCGTCGCGGAATCCTGAAAGACGAAGCCCGCGTTTTTCAGGCGCGGGCTTCATCAGACCTGTGCTTGGGACGTCTGGCTTAGGCTTTCTTTTTGGACTTGGCGGCTCGTGCTTTTTTCTTCGCAGGATCCTTCGCGCGCGTCTTTCCAAAAGAGCCCGCGTAGATCTTGCCGCGCTTCGTGCGGCGATCACCCTTACCCATTCGATTCTTCCTTGTTCTGCGCAATCCACAGCAGCGCGGCTTCGATGTCCGAAAGCTGCGCGGCGGTCATGCCCGGAATGCGGCCACCGCCGGCTTCCTGTTTGACGCGCGCAAGCTCTGCGGACGATACCGTGCTGACCCAGGTGAGCCCGCGGCGCACCTTGGAGGTGAATTTCTGGGACTTCTCTTCGGTCATGTCGACTCCTGAATCTACCTAATCGTCGTCGCGGGCGGAAACATAACGCCTCTAACGATATCGCGCCAGAACTTTCGCGAGGGCCGCGGATCCGGGTGAAAGCCGGTCGTGGGGTATTTGATTGAGAGGAATGGACGGGGTCTCATTGACTTCGTGGAACTCTTTGCCTGCGGGATCCACGTATAACAACCCTGTCAGGAATTCACCTTTTTTCAAGCGGTCCTGAATTGCCGTCATGGCGGCGCCGCGATCGGTCGGATCGTAGTTCGCTTCCAGCTTGCGCAGCAGTATCTTGCTGCCGTCGTGGAGCACCACGGGGAGCACGTCGCCGGCCGCATATTCCGCGGAGATCTCGCGCTGGAACGGCACGAAGTCGGCATGCACCGCGGCATCGTAGTGTTCGCGGGTATAGGCGTAACTCTTCGTCGACCCTTCGTGGTCGTTGAACGTCACGCAGGGCGAGAGCACGTCGATCAGCGCGAATCCCTTGTGACGCAGCGCGGCCTGGATGAGCGGCACGAGTTGTTCCTTGTCACCCGAGAAACTGCGCGCGACGAACGTGGCGCCGAGCGTCAGCGCGAGCAGCACCGGGTCGATCGGCGGCTGCTGGTTCACCTCGCCCTTCTTGGCCTGCGTGCCCACGTCGGCCGACGCCGAGAACTGGCCCTTCGTGAGGCCGTACACGCCGTTGTTCTCGATGATGTAGGCCATGTTCAGGTTGCGGCGGATCGCATGGCAGAACTGGCCGAGACCGATGGACAACGTGTCGCCGTCACCCGAGACGCCGATGTACGTGAGATTGCGATT
>JAICQA010000337.1 GCA_025929595.1 Xanthobacteraceae bacterium | reverse complement strand
GAAATCTTGGCGTGGCAGTCCTGCGCACCAATGGCGACGCCCGACCCCTTCGCTCGCTCGGCAAAGGCGGCGATCAAGGTCGCCGGCGGGCACACGAGCAAATCGACCCGGGCGCGGAGCGCCGCGTCGCGGCCTTCAATCATGTTGTCGAGCTCCGCGACCGACGCACGAAGCCCGTTCATTTTCCAGTTACCCGCCACCAAGGGCCGCCGCGCTGACGCCATCCCGCTCCCCGAAGCCGTTTTCAGGCGGGTAGCAGACGCCCCTTGCGCGCGCAAACCGCAGCCGGCCGCCGTTGCGGCAATGATCTCCCATCCCTATGATCCGGCCACTTTTTCAATCGGATCAATAATATGCTTGAAGCACTGCGCAAGAACTCAGCCGGTATTGTCGCAAAAGTCCTGATCGGCCTCCTCGCGATCTCATTCGTGATCTGGGGGATCGGCGACATTTTCCGCGGCGTCGGCGCAAACGACGTGGCGCAGGTCGGAGAGGTGCGCATCCCGACCGAGAGCTTCCGGCAGGAGTATCAGGAGCGCCTCCAGCAGATCGGTCAGCAGATGGGCCGCGGCATCACCCCCGAGCAGGCGCGCGCCTTCGGTCTCGACCGCCAGGTCCTCGGCGAAATGATCTCCGAAGCGACGCTGGATGCGAAGGCGAAAGAGCTTGGTCTCAATGTGAGCAACGAGGCGCTCCTCGATCGCATCCACGCCAATCCGGCGTTCCAGAACGCCGCGGGCAATTTCGATCCGAACCGCTTCTACGAAACCCTGCGCAACGCCAATTTCACGGAAGCCCGCTACATCGATTCCGAACGCCGCCTGATGCTGCGTCAGCAGATGGGCCGCGCACTCAGCGCCGATCTCACCGCCCCACAGGTTCTACGCGAAGCGCTGCGTCGCTATGAAGCGGAGGAACGCTCCGTGCAATTCGTCGAGCTTACTGCCGAACAGGCCAAGGACGTCCCGCAACCGTCGACTGCCGAAATCGAGGCCTATTTCAAGGACAACGCGACGGCCTTTCGCGCGCCGGAATATCGCAAACTGGTCGTCTTGCCCGTGACCCCCGAGATCATCGCAAGCCAGATCAAGATTACGGATGAGGAACTGAAAGCCACCTACGAACGCGTTCGCGACCGGCTCGGCGAGCCGGAGCGGCGGCAAGTCGAGCAAGTCGTCGTTACCGATCCGGCGGAAGCGGCAAAAATCGCCGAGCGTTTCGCTTCCGGCGCCAAATTTGAGGAGATCGTAGCCGAGCGTAAGCTGAACGCCGCCGACACGTCGCTCGGGCTCGTCGCCAGGCGTGAGATCGTCGACACCGCCGTGGCCGACGCTGCCTTCGGTCTCGGCATCGGAGAAGTCAGCAAGCCGATCAAGGGCCGCTTCGGCACCGTATTCGTACGCGTGAACAAGATCGAGCCCGGCAAGCAGCCGACGTTTGAAGAGATCGCCGGCTCGCTCCGTCAGGACATGGCGCTTCAACGCGCGCGCAACGCGATCCTGGACCGCCATGACAAGATCGAAGACGAGCGCGCCGCAGGCTCGCGCCTGACTGAGGTCGCGGAAAAAGTCGGCGCAAAGGCCGTCACCATCGACGCCGTCGATCGCAGCGGCCGCACACCCGATGGCAAACCGGTCGAGAACATTCCCGGCCTGCGCGAATTGCTGGACGAAGCCTTCGTTACCGAGGTTGGCGTCGAGGCCGATCCGGTCGAGATCGATCGCGGCAGCGGCTATGTCTGGTTTGAAGTGGCCGAGATCACCCCGTCGCGTGACCGCAAGCTCGAGGAAGTGCGCGACCGCGTCGAAGCGCGCTGGCGCGACGAGCAGGTCGGCAAGCGTCTTGCCGAGCGCGCCCAAGCAATCCGCGTCAAGCTCGATGCGGGGGAGTCTTTTGCCGCCGCGGCGCCGGATCTCACGGTTCAGACCCGCGAGAAGTTCAAGCGCAACGGTACCGTCGACGGCCTGGACCGCGCCGCCGTCGCATCGATTTTCGGAACAGCCAATGGCAAGGCGGGCATCATCGACAAAGCGGACGGTGTCGGCCGCATCGTTTATCGCGTGACCGCGGTCGACACGCCGGCCGGCGCCGGTCTGGAGGGCGACCGCCTCGCCGATCTCAATCTTGGTCTCCAGGACGATGTGCTCGTGCAGCACGTCCTCGACCTGCAAGGCAAGATGGGCGTCCGCGTCAATCAGGAAGCGCTTCGCAGCGTCACGGGCGGCGGCGGAAACTGACTATGGACATCCTTCCGGCGGCAGCGGCTTTCGCGGCCCGCTATGACAAAGGCATGCCGGAACTGGTCCGGACGACGCTCGTCGGCGATCTTGAAACGCCGGTTTCGGCGTTCTTGAAGCTCTGCGCAAGCCGCCCGAATTCGTTCCTGCTGGAATCCGTCGAAGGCGGTGCGGTTCGTGGCCGCTACTCGATCCTCGGCCTCGCACCGGACGCCGTCTGGCGCTGTACTGACGGGAAGGCAGAAATCAATCGCTCCGCCGGCGAGAAGCCGGACGCATTCGTTCCCTGCTCCGAGCCCGCGCTCGACGCGCTGCGCGCGTTTCTGAACGAGTCGAAGCTTGAGATTCCACCCGAATTGCCGCCGATGGCGGCCGGCGTCTTCGGCTATCTCGGCTATGAAACGGTGCGGCTCATGGAGCGTCTCGCACCGTCGAAGCCGAACAAGCTCGCGCTGCCCGATGCGATCCTCGTCCGCCCGACGGTCCTCGTGGTGTTCGACTCCGTGCGCGACTCGATCACGGTCATCACGCCCGTACGTCCGTCAAAGGACGTCCCCGCGGCGCAAGCCTACGAGACCGCGCGCGACCGCATTGTGCGTGTCGTGCGTGACCTCGATGCGCCGATCGTCAAGTCCTCATCCGACGTCTGGTCGGAGCCCGGACCCGTGAAGCCCGTCTCCAACACACCCGCGGCGCGCTACGAAGAGATGGTCCGCCGCGGCAAGGAGCACATCTTCGCGGGTGACATCTTTCAGGTCGTGCTCTCGCAGCGTTTCGAGATCCCGTTCAACCTGCCGCCGTTCTCGCTCTACCGCGCGCTTCGCCGCGTCAACCCGGCGCCGTTTCTGTTCTTCCTTGAGTTCGGCGACTTCGCGGTCGTCGGCTCGAGTCCGGAAATTCTGGTGCGGCTGCGCGACAACAAGGTTACGATCCGCCCCATCGCCGGCACCCGCCCACGCGGCGCGACG
>JAICQA010000212.1 GCA_025929595.1 Xanthobacteraceae bacterium | reverse complement strand
TACGTGCAGAACCTGCCGCTCGCAGGCCAGGCGGGCCTGCATCATTTCCTCTTGGGGCAAGCGGCCGCGATGGCGCGCTCCGAGGCGATCACGATCGCAGTCCTTGCGGCCTTCGCGCTGGCCGTCGTCTTGTACTTCTTCAAGGAGTTTCGCCTGATCGCCTTCGATCGCGACTTTGCCGCCGGTCTCGGCTGGCCGGTCGCGCGTATCGATCTCGCGATGGCGGGGCTTGGCGTTGCCGTGACGGTGATCGGCTTGCAGACCGTCGGTCTCGTGATGATCGTGGCGCTCCTCGTCGTGCCGCCGGTCGCGGCGCGCTTCTGGTCGAACGACGTCCGCACGGTCGCGTTGCTCGCCGGCATCTTCGGCGCGCTCAGTGCCTACGTGGGCGCGGCGGCGTCCTACGCGCTTTCGGATATGCCGACGGGTGCCGCGATCGTGCTGGCGGCAGGCGTGTTTGCGATCACTGGGCTGCTGTTCGCGCCGCGCCGCGGCGTGATCGGGGTCGCGCTCTCGGCGTTGCGTTTCCGGCTGGAGCTCGGGCGCGTCCGCTGGCTCGCGCGGATCACCGCGGGCGAGACGGCTCCGCATGCCGATCCCTGGCTGCGTCTTTATCTGCGTGCCACTGGCTTGTCGGACGCGAGCGGACAAGCGACCGCACGCGCGTTGCACGAGGCGCCTGCGGCGGCGCGCAATCTTTCGCTCTGGCTCGCCGCGATCACACGGCGTCCCGAGGCAGTACCGGTAAACGCACGATTTGGCGTTGACGCCGCACACGCCGTTCTGCCGCGCGACCTTTTGGACGAAATCGAAGGGCGGACGGCATGAGCTTCACGACCTTCCTGCAAATCGATCTGCCCGCCGGTCTTACGGCGCTGTTCGCAACGCTTGTGTGCGCGCTTGCAGGAAATTTCCTCGTCTTGCGGCGCGAGGCGCTGCTCGGCGACGCGCTCTCGCATGCCGTGCTGCCGGGCATCGTTGTCGGCTTCTTGCTGAGCGGCACGCGCGCCGCGTTGCCCATGATCCTTGGCGCGGCGGCCGCGGCAATCCTTGCCGCTACGCTCGTGCATTTCGTGCGGCGCTACGGCCGCGTCGAACCGGGGGCGGCGCTCGGCGTCGTCTTCACCGTCATGTTTGCGCTCGGCGTCGTGATGCTCGAGCAGGGTGCGGCGCATCGCGTCGATCTCGATCCGGACTGCGTGCTGTACGGTCAGCTTGAAACGGTGCTCTGGCTCGTGGCGACGGGGCCGGAATCATTGATTGATCCCGCGGCACTCGCGCAATTGCCGCGCGAACTGGTGACGCTCGCAGTCACGCTCGCAATCCTTGCAGGACTCGCGGCGTGGTTCTGGAAGGAAATCCAGATTTCGACCTTCGACCCGGAACTTGCGAGCGCGCTCGGCATTCCGGCCAATATCTTCCGCTTCGGCGTCACATTGGCCGCGGCGGTCGCGACGGTCGTCTCCTTCGAGGCGGTGGGATCGATCCTCGTCGTTGCGATGATCGTCTGCCCGGCGGCGGCGGCGCGGCTTCTCACCAACCGCTACGGCTCGCAACTCACCGTCACCCTCGTGCTGGCGGGAACGGCGGCGGTTCTTGGTTATGCAGCAGCGGCCTTCGGGCCGGCCGTATTCGGCTCGCCGAACTCGCTCAGTGCCGCAGGCATGATCGCCACCTTCGCGGGCGTCCTGCTCGGCCTTGCCGCCATTGCATGGCGGCTGCGCCATGCGCCGCGCAAGGTTGCCGCACACGCCTGAGGGAACTACCTTTCTGCCTGCGACTTAAGCTCGGCCGCGACCTTGCGGCTTCCTCGGGCTATGGGCGTCAGGAATGAACTCGAGCTTTTTCGGCGACATGCTGCAAACCATTGCCGACCGCGGGCGGGCGCTGCTCGCGGGCCGCAACCGACGGGTGAGCGGCGAGGCGCGCACGGCCACACTCATCGAACGCTGCGAGGACTTGCTGTCTGGGCGCGGCGAAGCTTCCGGCACGGCGCTCGCGCGCGAAATCCTGATCGACTTCCAGCGCCTGAAGACCGGCGAGCGCGTGGGTTTCTTCGAGGCGCTCTCGAACGTGTTCGGGCCCGACCGCGAGGCGTTGCGCGCGGCCTGCGAGGACTATGCGCGCGAGCCGACGGAAGCGGCGGCGTCTGCCGTTCATGAGGCCGCGGAGCCCCGGCGGCAGGAACTGGTGCGGCGGCTCAATCTCGCCCCGGGGGCGACGGCGGCGCTCGTCGCCATGCGCGAGCAATTGCTCGACTCGCTCCCGCTCCGGCCCGACCTCGCCGGCGTTGACTACGATTTCGTGCATCTGCTTTCGTCCTGGTTCAATCGGGGTTTTCTTGTGCTGCGTCGCATCGACTGGTCGTCTCCGGCCAACGTGCTGGAAAAAATCATCCGTTATGAAGCGGTGCACGAGATCAGCGACTGGGACGACCTGCGCGCGCGCATCGATTCTCCCGACCGGCGCTGCTACGCGTTCTTCCATCCGGCAATGACCGACGAGCCGCTGATCTTCGTCGAAGTGGCGCTGACGCGCGAAATTCCCGACGCCATCGCGCCCATCCTTTCGCGCGAGCGCACGCTGCTCGATCCGCGCGAAGCGACGACCGCCACCTTCTATTCGATCTCCAACACCCAGCGCGGCCTGACCGGCGTCACGTTCGGCAGCTTCCTGATCAAGCAGGTGGTGGAGGAGATTTCGCGCGAACTGCCGAATCTGTCGACCTTCGTCACGCTTTCGCCGGTGCCGGGCTTCATGCGCTGGCTTGCCGCGGAGCGTGCGACCGACTCACCCGCAATCGAACCTGGCGACCGCGAGGCCCTCGCTCATCTCGATTCAGCGGGCTGGCAGAACGACCCGCGCAAGGTCGAAGAGTTGCGGGCCGTCCTCGGTTCGCTGGCGGCTTACTACTTTCTCAGCGCGCGAACGAAGCATGATCGCCCCGTCGACCCTGTGGCGCGCTTTCACCTTGGCAACGGTGCGCGGCTCGAGCGCATTGACCTGATGGCCGATCTTTCGGAGAAAGCCATCACGCAATCGGCAGGCACCATGGTGAACTATCAATACGTGCTGGCGGACATCGAGAAGAACCACGAGGCCTATGCGGAAGCCGGCGAGGTGGTGGCGAGCAACGGCGTGAAGCGCATGCTGCGGCCCGAAAAAGCGCGTGCGCTTGCAGCCCAGCCATGAGCAATCACCTTTTTGACGCGCTCGCGCGTCATGCGCCCGACCGCAGCCGCCCACTCATCGACCTCGCCGATGGAACGCGCGTTTCCTACGGCGAGACGTTCGATCTTGTCGCGCGTCTGGCTTCACATCTGATCCGTGCCGGAGTCCAGCCGGGCGACCGTGTCGCCGTGCAGGTTGAGAAATCCTGGCAAAATCTGGCGCTCTATCTTGCCTGCGTGCGCGCGGGCGCCGTCTTCCTGCCGCTCAACACGGCGTATCAGCTGGCCGAACTCGACTACTTTTTCGGCGACGCACAGCCGAGCTTTGTCGTGGCCAGGCCGGAAACCGTTGAGGACGTGCGCAAGCTCTGTGCGGCGCGCGGCAAAAACATCGTCGAAAGCCTCGGCACCAATGGCGACGGGACGCTGCTGAAGGCGGTGGCCAATGCGCCGGTCCTGCCGGTCGTCGATCGGAGTCCGGACGACCTTGCCGCCATTCTCTACACGTCCGGCACCACCGGGCGCTCCAAGGGCGCCATGCTAACGCATGAAAATCTGCGCTCAAATGCAGAAGTTCTGACGGATTGCTGGCGCTTCAGCGGAAAGGACGTGCTGCTGCACGCGCTGCCGATCTTCCATACCCACGGCCTGTTCGTGGCCTGCGACGTGATCCTGCTCGCGGGCGCGTCGATGATCTTTCTGCCGCGCTTCGAGGCGGACCAGTTCATGAGCCTGATGCCGAAGGCGACCAGCGTGATGGCGGTACCGACCTTCTATGTCCGGTTGCTCGATCATCCCGGCCTGACGCGCGAGGCGACGAAGCACATGCGGCTCTTCACCTCGGGCTCCGCCCCGTTGCTCGCCGAGACGCATCGCGCGTTCTCCGAACGCACCGGTCATGCCATTCTGGAGCGCTACGGCATGACCGAGACGAATATGAACACTTCGAATCCGTATGACGGGGACCGCATCCCCGGCACGGTCGGCTTTCCGCTACCGGGCGTGGAAGTACGCGTCGCCGACCCCGAGACCGGCCGCGTGCTGCCGCAGGGCGAAGTGGGCGTGCTGGAAGTGCGCGGGCCGAATGTATTTCCGGGCTACTGGCGGATGCCGGAGAAAACCAAGGCCGAGTTTCGCGCGGACGGCTTCTTCATCACAGGTGACGTCAGCAAGATCGACGAGCGCGGCTATGTGCATATCGTCGGGCGCGCGAAGGACCTCGTCATCACGGGTGGCTACAACGTTTATCCGAAGGAAGTCGAAACGGAGCTCGACGCGATCGACGGCGTGCAGGAGTCCGCGGTGATCGGCGTGCCGCATCCCGACTTCGGCGAGGGGGTCACGGCAGTCGTCGTCAGGGAACGGGGCGCGAGTCTGACCGAAGCCGACATTATTTCCGCGCTCAGCGAGCGGCTCGCCAAGTTCAAGCAGCCGAAGCGCGTGTTCTTTGTTGAAGAACTGCCGCGCAACACAATGGGCAAGGTGCAGAAAAACGTCCTGCGCGAGACCTACGCGCAGATCTATGATCGCGGTGCAGCGTAAGCGCCAATAATTCGCTTTCCCAACCGGTTGGGACGCGTATTATGAATACCAAGCGATGACCCCGGCCAACGGGGCGTATCCTATCACCAGGGAGGTAATCCATGAGCAAATCGTTGTTTCGTGGCGTGGCTGCGGCCGCGCTAGTTTTGAGCTTTGCCGGCGCTGCCGCCGCGCAGAACGTCACCTTGCGCGCATCTCATCAGTTTCCCGGCGGCAAGGGCGACCCGCGCGACGAAATGGTGCAGATCATCGCCCGCGAAGTGAAGGCCGCCAATGTCGGCCTCGAAGTCCAGATTTATCCGGGAGCTTCGTTGTTCAAGCCCAACGACCAGTGGAATGCGATGGTCAACGGTCAGCTCGACATGTCGGCCTTCCCGCTCGATTATGCGAGCGGCAAGGT
>JAICQA010000247.1 GCA_025929595.1 Xanthobacteraceae bacterium | reverse complement strand
GCAGCAGGCTCCGGCCTGTCCCAAAACGAGACGGACGATGCGGATTTCAGCGAGTATCAGTAGCGGCTTGGGCCTCGACCGGCGGGATCAAACACCCGCCCCGGTGCGGCGTGCCGAAGAGCTACCCCGCCGCAACTTGCCCGCCGTCATCGAGCGGGCCGCACCGTGCCGTCAGACGACCCCCCGAGGCAGGCCGGTGGCCACGCTGGTGGCCCAGCTTGTCGCGCACGCAGAAGACATGCCCGGCTCACGCGCACGGCGACGAGCGGACGCCGGCTACGGCGCAAATGCCTATCAATCGGTTGCAGAGCTTGGCCCGACGTTCGACGCGCACACCGCGCGTGTGATCTGACCGTCTAGACCAGATTGTCGGGCATCGATTCGACGGTGAGGTCGCGCCGGGCGGCGCGCATCGATACCGACCAGCCCGCCATCACGTCGATCAGCGCCATCACGAGCAGGATGGCGAACACGGACGTCGCCGCCTGCGGCACGATCAGGAATTCGATCAGCGCGCCGATGAAGACGAGCGTCGACAGCATGTGATCGAACATCGAGCGCGCGCTCGTGCGCGTGGCTTTCAGCACTTCAAAGAACAGGAAAACCAGCGACAGCGCGAGCAGCGCGTCGCCCATGGTGATCGTCCAGGTCGCGCCCGATTGCATCGGCACCGTCGCCAGGACGTCGGTCCACGCGACGCCCGGCGTCAGGAACACGATCATGTTGTAGATCGCGAACGAGATCAGGAAGAGCGGAAAATTGACCAGCATGCTTCCCCCGCCTGCGGCCCGGGTCGGGCCGGGCCGCCACGGTCAGTCGGCCTTCGCCTTCAGCACCTGCCGGCCGCGATACTTGCCGGTCTTCAGGTCGATATGGTGCGGTCGCCGCAGCTCGCCCGAGTCCTTGTCTTCGACATAGGTCGGGTTCTTCAGCGCGTCCGCCGAGCGCCGCATGCCGCGGCGCGAGGGACTCGTTTTTCTCTTCGGAACGGCCATTTCGGCTCCTTGAAACGCTGCCCGCTCGGGGCTTCTCGGGGATGTCGCGGGGCTTATAGAGGCCAAGGGCTACCGGCGCAAATCGAGGCATTGCGCCGAGGCGCCCCCATCCTGCGCCACCCGGGCCTGCACCTGGCCCGCCACCCGCCGCAGGCCCGGCCCCGGCCGGGCGGCGTTGCGCCGCACGGGATTGGGCAGGGAACCGGCGAGGATCGCCGCTTCCCATGTACTCAGGCTCGCCGCGCTCTTGCCGAAGGCGCGTTGCGCGGCAGCCTCCGCGCCGAACTCGCCGTTCGGCCCCCACTGGGCGATGTTGAGATAGATTTCGACGACGCGGCGCGGCTGCCAGACGATCGTGATCACGAAAGCAATCGGCACCTCCATCGCCTTGCGCACCAGTTGCCGCCCCGGCCACAGGAAAAGATTGCGCGCCGTCTGCATCGCGATGGTCGAAGCGCCGCGCGCGTCCGAAAGCTCGTCGGCGTCCGAGATCGCGTCGCTGACCTCGCGCCAATCGATGCCCCAATGCGAGCAAATGCGGGAGTCTTCGCTGACGACGACCGCACGCACGAGATTGGGGGAGATTTTCTCGAGCGGCCGCCAGTGCCGAACCACGTCCTGTCCCGTAACCCAGCGCGCTACCATTAACGTCGAGACCGGCGGCACGACGAGGTAAACGAGAATGAGCAGCGCCACGACCGCGGCATAGATCGCCGCCGCCCACAGAACAAACCTGACGATCTTCCGGATCATTCCCGTTCCCGCATCGGCCGGATCGAAGCAGAAAAATGCCGCCATGGCGACGCTTGACGGGCGACAATTTTCAGTGGCCGTATCGCGCCGCATGTCCGCGCACGACGAATTCAGCCGCCGTCTCGACACGCTCGCCGCCGCGATGGAAACCGCGCTCATGCGCGAGCTGTCTGCCACGCCGCGCGCCGGTGACATCGCGCGCCCGGAGCGATTGATGGCGGCAATGCGTCACGCTGCGACCGGCGGCAAGCGCATCCGCCCGTTTCTCGTGGTCGAATCCGCCGCGCTCTTCGGCGTCGATGAGAGGACGACTCTTCCGGCCGCGGCCGCGTTTGAATGCGTGCACTGCTACTCGCTCGTGCACGACGACCTGCCGGCAATGGACGACGACGACCTGCGACGCGGACGGCCGACGACACATCGCGCCTTTGACGAGGCGACGGCGATCCTCGCGGGCGATGCGCTGCTGACGCTCGCCTTCGACCTTCTCGCTCATCTCGATCTCGACGCCGAACGACGTATTGCGCTCGTCGCGCTGCTCGCGCAGGCGTCCGGCATCGGCGGCATGGTCGGCGGGCAGATGCTCGATCTGGAGGCCGAAGGCCGCTTCAATGCGAGCAAGCAAGCGCTGTCCCATTCGCGTGCCGACATCGAACGTTTGCAGGCGATGAAAACCGGCGCGCTCCTGTCTGCGGCGTGTGCGGCAGGCGCGATCCTCGGTCAGGCGAATGAGGCGGACCGCGCAGCCCTCGCGCGTTACGCCCGCGCGCTCGGACTGGGGTTCCAGATTGCCGACGATCTTCTCGATGCCGAAAGCGATACGGCAACGCTCGGCAAGGCAGCCGCCAAGGACGCGGGACGCGGCAAGGCCACGCTTGTTTCATCGCTGGGTATTGCAGGAGCCCGCGAGCAGCTCTCGGCGCTGGTAGAAGAAGCCGTCAACGCCCTCGCACCGTTCGGGGCGCGCGCCGCGATGCTGCAAGCCTGCGCACGTTTCATCGCCGAGCGCGAGCGCTGAATTATTCCGCCGCCGGACGCGCCGCGACGCCAAACCGCCGCGCCACGTAGTCCTCGACCATCTGCTTGAAATCGGCGGTCAGTGTCGGCCCGCGCAGCGTCGCCGCTTTCTTGCCGTCGACGAACACAGGCGCCGTCGGCTGCTCGCCGGTGCCGGGCAGCGAAATGCCGATGTCGGCGTGCTTCGATTCACCCGGCCCATTGACGATGCAGCCCATCACCGCGACGGACAATGTCTCGACGCCCGGGTACTGCCGCTTCCACTCCGGCATGCGGTCGCGGATGTAGGTCTGCACTTCGCTCGCCAGCTCCTGGAACGTGGTCGAAGTCGTACGTCCACAGCCGGGGCACGCCGCGACCAGCGGCACGAAGGCGCGCAGGCCCATCGTTTGCAGCAGTTCCTGCGCTACCTGCACTTCGCGCGTGCGGTCGCCGCCGGGCTCCGGCGTCAGCGAAATGCGGATCGTGTCGCCGATGCCCTGTTGCAGCAGGACGCCGAGTGCAGCGCTGGAGGCCACGATCCCTTTCGAGCCCATGCCGGCTTCGGTCAGGCCGAGGTGAAGCGCGTAGTCCGAGCGGCGCGCGAGCATCGCGTACACTGCGATCAGGTCCTGCACCGCCGAGACCTTCGCCGAGAGAATAATGCGATCGCGCCCAAGGCCGACCTCTTCCGCTCGCGCGGCCGAAAGCAATGCCGACCGCACCATCGCCTCGCGCGTCACCTCGCGCGCGTCGAGCGGCGTGGCGCTCTTCGCATTCTCGTCCATCAGGTGCGTGAGCAGTTCCTGGTCGAGCGAGCCCCAGTTGGCACCAATGCGGATCGGCTTGCTGTGCCTGATCGCGGTCTCGACGATCGCGGCAAACTGCCGGTCCTTCTTGTCCTTGAAGCCGACATTGCCGGGATTGATGCGGTATTTGTCGAGCGCGACAGCGCAGTCCGGATGATCGGCCAGCAACTGATGGCCGATGTAGTGGAAGTCGCCGATGAGCGGCGCATCCACGCCCATGCGGAGCAGCCGCTCCTTGATCTTCGGCACGGCCGCCGCCGCCTCGTCGCGGTCGACGGTGATACGCACGAGCTCCGAGCCCGCGCGCGCCAGCGCCGCAACCTGTCGCACCGTCGCCTCGACGTCGGCAGTGTCGGTGTTGGTCATCGACTGTACGACGATGGGCGCGTCGCCGCCGACCATGACGGAGCCCACGCGCACGCCGACCGAGCGGCGACGCTCTGCCAGTGCGGTGAATTGTTCGTTGGCGTTCTTGCTCATCAAACGGCTCAGCCGGCTTTCGCCCGGCGGCATTGCTCGCACAGGCCCTTGATCTCGAGCACCGGCGCGTGCGGCTCGAAGCCGACCGCGCTTGCGGCACGCACGAGCCCGCGTCCGACCTCGCTGGAATTCACTTCAGCCACCACGCTGCACCGTTCGCACAACAGGAAGACGACAACCTCCTCTGCGTCGTGGCCGCGATTGCAGGCGAGAAACGCGTTGCGGCTCTCGATGCGATGCGCGAGCCCTTCGCCGACGAGAAAGTCGAGCGCGCGATAGACGGACATGGCGGGCGTCGAGTCGCCGCCCTTCTTCAGCCGGTCCACGATGTCATAGGCGCCGACCGGCATGTGGCTCTCGGCCAGTTCCTCCAGCACCCGCCGCCGCAGCGGCGTCAGCCGCGCGCCGCGCTCCTCACACGCCTCCTCGGCGCGGTTGAGCGTGTCCGCCACGCAGCGCGCGTGATCGTGATCGGGCTTGGGAAATCCGGCTTTCATGGGCTTGCTCGCGTCAGTCTATCGCGCCGGGGAT
>JAICQA010000407.1 GCA_025929595.1 Xanthobacteraceae bacterium | reverse complement strand
CCGCAGATCGAAGTCGCCTTCGACATCGACGCGAACGGCATCGTCAACGTGTCCGCCAAGGACAAGGGCACGGGCAAGGAGCAGCAGATCCGCATCCAGGCCTCGGGCGGCTTGTCTGAGTCCGACATCGAGAAGATGGTGAAGGACGCCGAAGCCCACGCGGCCGACGACAAGAAGCGTCGTGAGATGGTCGAGGCGAAGAACCAGGCCGATGCGCTGGTGCATTCGACCGAGAAGTCGCTCGCCGAGCACGGCTCCAAGGTCAGCGAAGCCGACCGCGGCGCGATCGAAAACGCCCTGTCGGACCTCAAGGAGGCGCTCAAGGGCGACGACTCCGACGCGATCAAGGCGAAGGCCCAGACGCTCGCCCAGGCTTCCATGAAGCTCGGCGAGGCTATGTACGCGGCCCAGCAGCAGGGCGGCGGCGATAACGACGCCGGCAGCTCCGGCGGCGGCGAAAAGGACGACGTGGTCGACGCCGAATTCACGGAAGTCGACGACGACAAGAAGAAATCCGCCTGAACGGCGGATCGTCACCCTCGTCCCGAGCGCCTGCGACGGACGAGGGCAAGACGAACAGACGAACGGGGGACAGGGAAGCTTCGTCTTTCAACCGCGTCAGCGCGCCAGAGACGGAGCTTTTTCGTTTGTGCAGGCCTGAATGATGTCGAAGCGCGACTACTATGAGGTGCTCGGCGTAACCCGCACCTGCTCCGACGGCGAGCTGAAAACCGCTTTCCGCAAGCTCGCCATGAAATGGCACCCCGACAAGAATCCGGGCGATCAAAGCTGCGAGCATCAATTCAAGGAAATCAACGAGGCCTATGACGTTCTGAAGGACGGCCAGAAGCGCGCGGCCTATGACCGCTTCGGCCACGCCGCGTTTGACGGCGCGGGCGGCGCGCACGGCCACGGCTTCGGCGCCGACTTCGGTTCCGCCTTCTCCGATATTTTCGAAGGCATCTTCGGCATGGCGAGCGGCCGCAGCCGCTCGTCGGGCCGCGAGCGTGGCGCGGACCTGCGCTACAATCTGGAGATCACGCTCGAGGAAGCGTTTCACGGCAAGACCGCGCAGCTCAATCTGCCGACCAACGTCACCTGCGAAACTTGCTCAGGCACCGGCGCGAAAGCCGGCACCGAGCCGATCCAGTGCCGGACCTGCAGTGGCTCCGGCCGCATGCGCCATGCGCAAGGCTTCTTCACCATCGAGCGCACCTGCCACACCTGTCAGGGCCGCGGCTCGGTGATCGAAAATCCCTGCGCGAACTGCGGCGGCGCCGGCCGCGTCACGCGCGAGCGCACCCTCGAGGTGCACATTCCCGCGGGCGTCGAGGACGGCACACGCATCCGGCTGGCGTCGGAGGGGGAGGCGGGCGTGCGCGGCGGCCCGCCGGGCGACCTCTACATTTTTCTCTCGATCAAGCCGCACGCCGTCTTCCAGCGCGAAGGCGCCGATCTCTATTGCCGCGTGCCGGTCGGCATGGTGACGGCCGCGCTCGGTGGCGAATTCGAGGTGCCGACCCTCGACGGTGGCCGTACCGGCGTGAAGGTCCCGGAAGGGACGCAGACCGGGAAGCGCTTCCGCCTGCCCGGCAAAGGCATGCCTGTCCTGCGCGCCAAGGGACGCGGCGACATGTATGTGCAGGTGGCGGTTGAGACCCCGCAAAAGCTCAACAAGCGCCAACGCGAGCTTCTGCGCGAATTCGAGAAGCAAAGCTCCGATGCGACGCAGCCCGAGACCGCAGGCTTCTTCGCCAGAATGCGCGAATTCTTCGAATGACCCGGAAATGGAACCCCATCAGGGGCCTCGCCGTGGCGCGATGACCATAGTCCGCGCCGCAGGAACCATGTAGATTTTAGGCCGTTCAGGCCATTGGGCGATATATGCAGCGTGCGTTAGCCAAAATGCAGCCGAAGCTTCGTCTCGTTGACGACGAAGTGCGCTTCATCGCCTCCTGGCTTCAGCATCCATTGAAGGTCGGCGCGGTGTCGCCGTCGGGCAAGGCGCTGGCGCAGGCGATTGCCGCCGAGGTCGATCCCGAAGTGCCGGGCCCCATCGTGGAGCTCGGACCGGGCACCGGTCCTGTCACGGAGGCGTTGATCGCGCGCGGTGTTCCCGAACATCGCCTTGTGCTGGTCGAGTACAATCCCGATTTCTGCAAGCTGCTGCGCCGCCGTTTCCCCGCCGCGACTGTAATTCAAGGTGACGCCTATACGCTCGCCGATACGCTCTCAGCCACGGTGAAGGAGCCGATTGCCGCGGTCGTCTCCTGCCT
>JAICQA010000167.1 GCA_025929595.1 Xanthobacteraceae bacterium | reverse complement strand
GGCTGGAATCTTGTGACCTCGACCAACCCGAAAGAGGCGCAGAATTTCGGCAAGGAGACGCATCTCGCCCATGACGACCGCTACGACCGCGCGACCGAATTCGCGCAGGTCGTGCAGGGCCTGTGGGATAGCTGGGACGAAGACGCCTTCGTTCGCGACAAGGCGAGCGGACGATATTTCGATCCCGAGCGGCTGCATGTGCTCGACCACAAGGGCGAACACTTCTCCGTGCGCGGGCCGTTGAACGTCCCGCGTCCGCCGCAGGGCCATCCGGTGATCGTGCAGGCCGGATCGTCCGATGTTGGCAGGGAACTGGGCGCGCGCATCGCGGAAGTGATCTTCACCGCACACCAGACGCTGGACAGCGCGAAGAAATTCTATGACGACCTGAAAGGGCGGCTGGCGAAATATGGCCGCGCGCCGGACGACGTGAAGATCATGCCGGGCGTCTCTCCATTCATCGGCCGCACGCAAGAGGAAGCCGACGAGAAGTTCGAGAAACTTCAGTCACTCGTGCATCCCGAAATCGGGCTGGCCTTGCTCGGCGAGTTGCTCGGCAATTTCGACCTCACGCCCTACCCGCTCGACGGGCCGCTGCCGGAGATCCCGCGGTCGGATTCGAGCCAGCACGTCTTCAAGATGTTCACCGACATGGCGAAGAACGAGAAGCTGACCATCCGCCAGCTCTACCAGCGCATCGTTTTGCGCGGGCATTGGATCGTGCGCGGCACGGCGGAGACGGTCGCCGATAAGCTCGAACACTGGTTCAGGAACGGCGGCTGCGACGGCTACAACGTGATGCCGCCCTACCTCCCCGCCGGGCTCGACGATTTCGTCGATCAGGTCATTCCTGAGTTGCAGCGGCGCGGCTTGTTCCGGCGCGAATACGAAGGCAAGACGCTGCGCGACAATCTCGGCCTGAACCGACCGGAAAGCCGCTATGCTGCGGTAACGCGCGCGGGAGCAACGATTGGAAGCTGAAGCCCAGGTCAGCGAACTGGCGAGGGTCGTCGTACTCCTTGCGGCGGGCGTCGTCGCCGTGCCGCTGTTCAAGCGGCTCGGGCTCGGCTCGGTGCTCGGCTATCTCACCGCAGGACTGATCATCGGCCCGTTCGGGCTGGGGGTTTTCGACCACCCCGAGACGATCCTGCATGTCGCCGAACTCGGCGTCGTGATGTTCCTGTTCGTGATCGGGCTTGAGATGGAGCCGTCGCGGCTTTGGGCCTTGCGGCGGCAGATTTTCGGCCTCGGCGCGCTGCAGGTCGGCTTTTGCGGCGCGCTGCTCACAGGCGTCGGAATCCTCGCGGGCTTCCCGCCGGCCGCGGCCTTCGTCGGCGCCATGGGTTTCACCATGACATCGACCGCGGTTGTCATCCAGATCCTCAACGAGCGCGGCGACACATCGACGCCGTTCGGCCAGCGCGCCATCTCGGTCGTTCTGTTCGAGGATATCGCCATCGTGCCGCTGCTCGCGATCGTGGCGCTGCTCGCGCCGGTGACCTCGGTCGTGACGACCGGCGAACGCTGGGAGCAGGTCGCAATCGCCATCGGTGCGCTCGCGCTGCTGATTGCAGCGGGGCGCTACCTCCTCAATCCGCTCTTCCGCCTGCTTGCGCGTGCGGAGGCGCGCGAGGTGATGACCGCGGCCGCACTCCTCGTGGTGCTCGGCTCGGCGCTTCTCATGGAAGCGGGCGGACTCTCCATGGCGATGGGCGCGTTCCTGGCCGGCGTTCTCCTTTCGGAGTCGACATTTCGCCACCAGCTTGAGGCCGACATCGAGCCGTTCCGCGGCATTCTGCTCGGTTTGTTCTTCCTCGCCGTGGGCATGTCGCTCGACCTGATGCTGGTCGTGCGCGAGTGGATGCTGATCAGCATCGGCACCCTCGTCTACATGGCGACGAAGGCGGTCGGTATCTATCTGGTAGCGCGCGCATTGCGCACACCGCAGCGCGACGCGATTTACCGCACGGCGTTGTTCGCGCAGAGCGGCGAGTTCGCCTTCGTGCTCTTTGCCGACGCGCTCAGCGCCGGCGTGCTGGATGCAGGCATAAACGCGACCTTCACCGCCATGGTCATTCTGTCGATGGCGCTGACCCCGCTGCTTATTTTCGCGCTGCGCTGGATGCCCGAAAAGAAGGAGGCGGAATCGCTCGATGGCATCGAGATCGCCGACGGGCTGGAGGCGAACGCGCTCGTGATCGGCTTCGGCCGCTTCGGTCAGGTGGCGAGCCAGCATCTCCTGCTACGCGGGATCGACGTGTCGATCATCGAGAAGGACACGGAAATGATCCGCGCAGCGGAGGGCTTCGGCTTCAAGGTGTACTACGGCGACGGCACGCGGCTCGACGTGCTGCGCACGTCGGGCGCCGGGCGGGCGGAGGCGATTCTCATTTGCGTCGATGCTGCGGAGACGGCGAATCGCATTGTCGAGCTGGCGAACGCGGAATTCCCACTCGCAAAACTCTACGTGCGCGCCTATGACCGCACGCACACGCTTCAGCTTCTCAAGGTCGGCGTCGAGTACCAGATCCGCGAGACGCTCGAATCCGCGATGGCGCTCGGCGAGCAGGCGCTGATCGGGCTCGGCGTGCCGCCCGACGAAGCGCGCGAGGTGACGGAAGACGCGCGGCGGCGCGATGCGGAGCGGCTCGAGCTACAGATAGCCGGTGGAACTTATGCCGGCCGCGAACTTCTGCGTGGCAATATCTCCGTGCCCACCCCGCTGGCGCCGCCAAAGCAGGAAGGCACGGTTGTCGATGCCGAGACAGCAAAGGCTATCGACAAAAAGGCCTTGCTTGCACCCCGGCGCGACGAGCCCGCATCGAACAGCCATCAAACGGAACCGAAACGATAAAGTATTTCAGCCGTTTTCGCGGAGTCCCCGCCTACAGCATTTAGCCGCTCCGATCGTCACACCGGGGCGTGCTGGTTACCACTCGCCCAGGCTATGGATCGAATCGCATTCATGCCGGTGGTTGCCGCCGGTTCCAATCGGCGGCAGTCCACTCACGGCGCATTTCCTTTGCGGGAAACCGCGCCTCATGCTCTGCTTGGGTGCGGCAAAGAAATGACGATCACAATTTCGCTCTTAAGGAACAAAGGAACTAGGCGAGGGTTGGCTGACTCGGACGAAGCAAGGGACTTTTTATCGGGGTGTCATTAGTCGCTAGCGCTGCGTTGTGTGGGGAGGCCTGTATGGCAACCGCGTCGATCGCACTGGGACCAGCACGTCGTCCCCTCAGAGTTGGCGCCATCAAGAGCCAGATCGTCGTCATCGATCCCCTGAAGCTCAGACAAGCCGCGCTGGTCCGCCTCCTCGAGGATTGGGCAAACACCAACGGACTCATCATACTTTCGATTTCATCGCCGGAGGAAATCGCACGGGCGTCGAATTGCGCCATCGTCGTACTCAACGTCGGCGGTGGGTCGGTACTCGAGAACGCCACCCAACTCTGGATCAAGATGGCCCGCAGCGTTCTGGCGCATGCTCCACTCGTCATCTTTTCCGATCGCGAGGAACGCAATGAAATCAGCGCCGCATTCGCCCAAGGCGCACGGGGTTTCGACGCGACCAACGTCGAACCCGCCCTGGCCATGGAGGCACTGAACTTTCTTCGACGGGGCGGCTCTTTCTTTCCGCTCTCGATGATTCAGCAGGAAGCTCCACCGATCGCCCACATGGACCCGCCGGGCTCATGGGAGGCGCCCTCAATCGCGAACCGGACGGTGTTTCGTGTGTCGGCGCGCGTCGCGAGTGAAGGACCACTGCAACCGCCTGATGTGCGAGTTGGTGAAGCGGCTGCAAGCCGAGCGGGGTTTGTGCTGACTCCGCGTCAACTCGAGGTGCTCGAGCGCCTGCGCGAAGGAAAGCCCAACAAGCTGATTGCGCGAGACCTGAACATGACCGAAGCGACGGTGAAGGTACACGTCCGGCAAATCATGCGAAAGTTGGGCGCAGCAAACCGAACCCAGGCGGTGCTTTGCGCCGTCGGTATTGCCTCCGCGCGCGAGGAGCCGGCCGACTGACATCGTGCCCGCCGCGAGCTAAGCCGCTCGCGCGGCGTGCCTGCTTCTCTACCACTAAAGGGGCTATCCCTCTGGTCAGCTACGCAATCCGCCGCGACCGGCTTAGGATTTTCTCGCCGAGCGACGTTTCGGCTGACAACGTCCGAAGTTGGAAGGTTTGCCCCGATGAAACGCAAATGGGCTTATCTTGGCGCGGCATTGCCGCTCTCCATGGCGGTGTCCACCTGGGCGACAGCCGAAGCTGCGCAGGAGGATGCTGAAAAGATGTTCCGGTCCAAGAGCGGATCGTGGCAGGACGAGGGAGACGAAAAGTCGGCGGCCACGAAGGATAGTCCGCCGGAAAAGGAAGCACCCGGTATAAAGGCGCCTCCGCGCGATGCTCATAGCGACGAGAGCGCTCGCGCACATCACGACGGCAACCTCGATGAACTGCCTCGGCTAGGCAGTCCGGGCGTTCAGGTTTCTGTTCCGGATTCCGACGACAGCATGTATTCGCCTGTGGCCGCGCAAGGCAGCAGCCATCTGCAATTCGCGAGTGTGAGCGGAGGATCGCTGACAAAGATCGAGCTGCAGCAAGGAGAAGAAGGCGAGCAACCCGGTCCGGAGGTCGTACCGACAACAGACACCGCGCCGGTTGCCGATCCGGAGCTGAGCGACACCGATGCCATGCTGATCCTGCTCGGTGGAATGGCCGAAGCCGGTGGCAGCAACTCGACCAGCTCGGGCGAGATGGTTCTCGATATCGTCGATTATGGGTTCATCACCGTCGGCTACGGCTATGCCAAGTACATGGCGTCGGGCGATGACGCCCAGGCCGATACGTTCGCTGATGTAACCGGGGCGGACTTGGTCTTCACTTACGACACTGACGAATCCAACGATGGCGCTGCTTCCTCGCACGTCTATGTAGTTGCAATCGATTTTGAAGAGGGAATGGAGGAGCAGGCTGCCGCGGGCGACCTCAACTGGATGGAGTTGCTCGCCCAGGGGCCATTCGCCCAGCGGGCGTACGAAGAAGACGATGACGACCCTTACATCGACGGCAACCTTTCGCTGTTCACGTTGCTGGGACACGGCGGCTCCGACGATGGAATTCCGTCGGCAGTCCAGATCGCGTCGCACGCTGTCGAGGATGCCGCATCGACCGTCCTGACCGCCTATGACAGCAACCGCGCCGACCTCTTGCTGCATGGCGAGGCCCACGGCTACGACACATTGACCGCGGCCCAGGGCGGTCTGATCGTCGAGGATCACTTCTCGTCCGTCAGCGGCAGCTTGATGGGCATCGCCTAGAGCGGAATGCGATTAGGTTGAACGTCATGCCCGCGCTTCGCGCGGGCATCCACGTTTAAAAAACCTTGCAACGCCGAAGGCGTGGACGGCCGGGACAAGCCCGGCCATGACGAGTCTTGTGCTCCAACCTGAACTGATCCCGCTTTAGAACCGAGCATAAGGCGCGCGTCGTGCCGCCGGATCGTCCGGCGGGAATTCTATTCTCATTTCGCGGGACATACGGCGTCGTCCAGACGGATGAGCGCCCTTCGCCGCATAATCCTAACGGTCATCTCCTATCCCACTTCGGATTATATCCCTAAGGACCTTTGATTCGCCGCCCGCTCATGGCTAGCTTTTCAGGCGTCCCAACATGAATCGAGCGATCGATTCCAGCAAACGAGGAGACGCAGCGATGTCAGGCAATTGGAACTGGCCCCCAGTCCGCGTGTTCGAATTCCAATTCGACAAGCAAATCAATATCGAGTGGAATACCGATCTGAACTTCGACGTCCATGTCGACGTCGATAAGTACGTTGACGTCGACATCGACGTCGATCTCGACATCGAAGACAACTCGACAGGTCCCTCCGTAATCGACATCCAGGACCTTCGCACCGCCGGTGCTGTGCCCAATGGCCTCATCGCTTTTAGCAGCGTGTCCGTCGAGGACACGAGTTCGGTGGTCCAGCTCCAGTTCGACACGAATATTTACGATATCATCGCTCAGGCTTCGGCAACGGGCACCCATGTCAATACCTTCGCCGAGCTCGACATGAACCTTCTCATCCCGGCGACCGGCGGCTTCCATTTTGCCGCCTTGGGCGTGACTGCCGTGGACGACTGAACGTCCGCGACCCCGTCCTTGCGCCAGAGGCGGCAGCAATTCGCTGCCGCCTCGTTGTTTTC
>JAICQA010000105.1 GCA_025929595.1 Xanthobacteraceae bacterium | reverse complement strand
CCGATGATCACGCCGGCGATGATGTTGATGGCGGTGATGATCAGGCCGGCGATCGAGTCGCCCTTCACGAACTTCATGGCGCCGTCCATGGCGCCGAAGAGCTGAGACTCGCGGTTGAGGTCGTTCCTGCGGCGGCGCGCCTCGTCCTCGTTGATCAGGCCGGCCGAGAGATCGGCGTCGATCGCCATCTGCTTGCCGGGCATGGCGTCGAGGGTGAAGCGCGCGGCGACCTCGGCGATGCGGCCGGAGCCCTTCGTGATGACGACGAAGTTCACGATCACGAGGATCGAGAACACGATCACGCCGATGACGAAATTGCCTTCCATCACGAAATTGCCGAAGGCCTCGATCACGTGGCCGGCGGCGTCGGTGCCTTCGTGGCCGTGCGCGAGAATGAGGCGCGTCGAGGCGAGGTTGAGCGCGAGCCGGAACATGGTCGCGATCAGCAGGATGGTCGGGAAGGCCGAGAATTCCAGCGGCGCGTGAATGAACAGCGCCGTCATCAGGATCAGGACCGAGAAGATGATCGAGGCCGCCAGCAGGAAATCGAGCAGGACCGACGGCAGCGGCAGGATGAGGATCACGAGGATCCCGAGCACGCCGAAGGCGAGCAGCAGGTCGCCGCGCTTCAGCATGTCGCCGAACTCGGCGAAGCCGAAGGACGTCGGCTTGCCCGCGGGTTTGGCCGCGGGCGCCTTGAGCGCGGGGATCGAGCCCGCGCCGGCCGCTGTCGTGTCGCTCATGCGAGGAAAATCATTTCAAGGAAATTGCTTGAGCTCCCGCCGCCCGGCGAATGCCGCGCGTTGCTCCCCGGGCAAAATTTGCCCGGTGTATGGTTAGCGGGCGGTTAACGGATATGGCGGGGCGCCGATCGGCCTTCGAACGGCAGGGTCTTTTGTGGCAATCAATTCGTCTCTCCAATTCTAGAATATAAATTCTAATTATTTTGCTCGTCGTTGGAGCTAGGGAGCGCCCTTATTTTCGGGATGACGTATTGCGCCCAGAACGGCTGCAGCACGTCGTGGTGCCGCTCCCAGCAAGCGAGGCCATAGCCGCCGTGGGGAAGCGGCACCGAGCCGACGCAGCGCAGCGAGCGGCGGCAAGCTCTTTCCTCGCACAGCCGCGGGACCATGATGCGGGTGAAAACGATCCGCCGAACGTCGTCCGGGCACGTTACGTCCTCGGGCTCGGTCGGAAAATCGCGCGGCGGACCGGCGGCGCGCCGGCGCCGCTCGGCGCGCGTCGGCGCCTGCCGGCCGCGCGGATGCGAATCCGCCGTCCGGCCTTTGGCCGGGCTTCGATCGACTTCCTTCCGCTGTTTCACTTTCATCGGGACAAGCTCCTTTCGTTCCGCGCGGGGCGCACCCGCCGGATTTTGCTTCCTTCCTTCGTTGACCCCTCTGTTCGAGGGGTGCGGGACGCCTTCCGGCGTCTGTCTCCGGAATTGCACCGGAGACCGTGTTTGGTCGGGTCGCCTTCCGGCGTCCCGCACGCGGCGGCTTTGGGCTCCTGGGCCGCGCTTCCTCGACTCGGGCGGGCGCTCTTCACGCCCCGATCCGGCGGCTCGCGCCGCCTTCACCCTGCCAAGTCCAGCGAGCTCCTCGCAGACCCGTCGTAGTGCGGGCCGGGCGGAGTCCCTGGAGCCTCCCGGGACGTGCGTGCCGGTCACGCACGGCGCGGGCGCCGCTCCCTTCCCCCACGGCCGGACCGGATCCGGGTCCATGGCCCTCGGCGGGAGGGGATGCTGTGGAATATAATCCTATTATTTTGAATGTCAAGGGGCGATGTCGGATGCCGATGATGCCGGCGGTCACTCCATCCTGTGATAAGAAGCACCGTGGACATCGTGCCGGAAGTAGTTCCCGGCTATCCCGACCGCATCCTGCCGAAGAATGCGCATAACCATCGTTCATGGCGCGGCTCTTGTGCCGCGGGAATGCAGCCGGCCGACACTGCGCGCAAGGCGCTGCTGGGCATCGTCAAGCGCTTCGGCGCATGCCGACGGGCCACGCGCCCGCAACGCCGTGCACAAGTCCGACAAGGCGGCGTCCAATTCGCTGGTGAGGATGTGGTCGCCAAGCCCCGCCAGGGAGCGCAAGAACAGATCTTCGGCTTGTGTCCGGAGCGGCGCCGGCAGCCGATGAAACTGGCCGGCGAAGGTTCGATAGATCGCCGCGGCGTTCTGATGCTGCATGGACTCCGACGCAACCACGGCCAGCGACTCGAACGCGCGCATCAGGATATTCGGCAAGTCGTCGAAATAGACGACGGGCGATGCCGGGTCGGCATACCCGCCGCCGTCGCCGAATGCCGCATCGTCATGCAGCCATCTTGCAAGCAGGTCGCGCAGATTCTGAATGGCGAGCAGACCGGGGTCCGGGTTCGACTTCGCCGTTGAAATCGAAGTCCATCCGATAATTGCGATCTGCTGCACGCCGAATGTGGGATCGGTATCGAGATCGCGTTGCTCTTCCAGCACCGCGGCCTTACGAACGGCGTCCTCGAGCGAAGACATGTCTTCGATTGTCGACGCAACGCGGATTTCGGCGATCGGATCGCCGAACGCCACGTAGTCGCCGATCGACTTCAGGACAACGATCTCCGCCCGGTCGCCAGCGGCACGCGCGAGGGAGGCGATGTCGATCCGCGTCATGAATCCGTTGTGAGCTGCGGTCACTTTTGCATCGGGCACGCCGGTAAGCCGCGGCGAACGTTTGGTGTGCTGCAGCAGCTCGCGCTGGCACTGCCGCGCCAGCAAGGTGTGGTCGTGGATCGACCGCAAAATGACGACCGGCCGCATTTCGTCGATCGTCGTGTAGACCAGCAATATCAACGCATACAGCGCGGCCGCCGTGAGCAGGCCGGCAAGCGCCACGCCAACCGTCGGCCGATGCGCTGGATTGATGCTCGCCAATACAATCAATGAGTAGAGCGCGAGACCGATGAAGAAACCGAAATAGAACTGATTGGAGCGGCGGCGCAAGAATTGGTCGAAGACCTGAGTGGTCAGCGCTGACGCGCCCTGCTGGACCGCGATCAAGAGCAGCGAGAGCGTGATCGAGGTCACGGTAATGATGCTGGCGGCGATCACGCTGATGAAGTCGCGCGTGGCCTGGGCGTCGCTGAACAGGCCGTGCCACTCGTCGGGGGAGGCCGACGCGCCTTGCATGCGCCATTCGTCGATCAGGAAAGTCACAAGCGCAAGAAGCACGAAGCCGGCGATGACCGCGCTCGGAATCGCCAGGAATTCAACGAAGGCCCGGCGGACGGTCTGCCAAAGCTTGCGTGATGCCGACGGGCCGCGATCCTGACGGCCAGTGCGTTCCGTCGCATTTGGATTGAGCGCCATTATCCCTGCATAAGGCCGACCCGGCCTGCGGAATAACGCGCTTCTGAGGAATTTGTTCGCCGCCGCGGAGCGGCGGTCTCAGCGTTTGCAAACGTTACGCCGCGCCGCGCAAGCGTCCGGGTCGACGACCAGATCCAGTCAACCGTTTTTTGGGTCGCGTGTTTCCTGTTCCGGGCTGGCGCTCTCGTCGTAGCCGTGACGGTCGGAGTAAAACGTCAACGACATAAGCCCGACTGCGACAGCCATGGTCACGATCACGCCAAGCGCCATCGCGATGTAGGCATTCGCCGACACCTCGGCTCCGCCGGGAGCGCTCCAGATCGTGTAGGAGAAGACGGCCGCAACGACGAGCAACGCGACCAGACTCAGCAACAGGATCCATTTTCCCATCGGGTGCACCTTCCGCGTGGGCCAACGCGAGGGCGGCGAGCGCGTTCCTGCATCGGTCGGCCTGACTTCGCGACGTTCATGTAGGACTGCACCCAGGCCGAAACAACCGGCCGCCACGCCCGGGATGATGCGTCAAATTCGCGAATTTCCGGGACGACTTGTTTAGGCGGCGCCCCTTAACTCCCCACCGCCGCCCGGCGCGGGGATGGAGACGCCGTCGCCGGCATATTCGTTGAGCTTGTTCCTGAGCGTGCGGATCGAGACGCCGAGAATCTTCGCGGCGTGCGTCCGGTTGCCGAGGCAGTGCCGGAGCGTCTCCAGGATCAGGTCGCGCTCGACATCGGCGACGGTGCGGCCGACGAAGCTGGTCGCGATCTGGCCGGCGACCGCGGCGGCGTGCTCGGCCGGGCCGCGCGCCTCGCCGAGGCGCGTGCCGTCGGGCAGGCGGATCGCCTCGACGCCGATCTCGTCGCCGGTCGCGAGCAGCACGGCGCGGTGGATGGTGTTCTCGAGTTCGCGCACATTGCCCGGCCAGCGCGCGCGCATGAGCTCGTGGCGCGCCTCGGCCGAGAGCGGGCGCACGGAGACCTGGTTCATCTCGGCGTAGCGGCGCGAGAAATGCGCGGCGAGCTCGAGAATGTCGGCCGGGCGCGCGCGCAGCGGCGGCAGCTTCAGGTTCACGACATTGAGGCGATAGAGCAGGTCCTCGCGGAAGCGGCCTTCGCGCACCTCGGCGAACAGGTCGCGGTTCGAGGTGGCGATGATCCGGATATTGACCGGCACGGGGCGCGTGCCGCCGACGCGGTCGATCACGCGCTCCTGGAGCGCGCGCAGGAGCTTGGCCTGGAGCCGCACCTCCATCTCGGAGATTTCGTCGAGCAGGAGCGTGCCGCCGTCGGCCTCCTCGAACTTGCCGACGCGGCGCGCGACGGCGCCGGTGAACGAGCCCTTCTCATGGCCGAACAGCTCCGACTCGAGCAGGTTTTCCGGAATCGCGGCGCAGTTCACCGACACGAACGGCTTGTTCGCGCGCGGGCTCTTCTCATGCACGAAACGGGCGAGCACTTCCTTGCCGGTGCCGCTTTCGCCGGTGACGAGGATCGAGGCCTCCGACGCGGCGACCTGGGCCGCGAGCTTCACAAGATTCGCCATCGCCTCGTCGCGGAAGACGAGGTCGCGGCTGTCTTCGGCCACGGCGGCCAGCACGGCCGCGATCAGCTCGGGGTCGGGCGGGAGCGGGATGTATTCTTTCGCGCCGGCCTGGATCGCGCCGGCGGCGGCGCGCGCGTCGTTATCGATGCCGCAGGCCACGATCGGCGCATGGATGCGCTCGGCCGCGAGCTGCTCGACCAGCGCGCGGATGTCGGCGGCGACGTCGGCCATGATGAGGTCGGTGCCGCGCGTGCGCAGCACGCGCAGGCCCTGCTCGATGTCGACGGCGTGGGTGACCGCCGCGCCGCGGTCGACCGCGATCTTGGTGGCCGCGCTGAGCTGGCCCTTCAGGGTCCCGATGATCAGCAGGCGCATGGCAGGTTCCTTTCGCTCTTTTCTGAATCCCTCATGCGCGGGCTTGACCCGCGCATCCAGTCGTCCTGGATCGCCGGGTCTTCAGGCGCGAAGACGGCGCTCCGCGCCTTTCGCCCGGCGATGAGGGAAGAAAATTCAATCATCACGTCCGCTCCGCCTTGATGATTTCCGTCATGGTGACGCCGAGGCGCTCCTTGACGAGCACGACCTCGCCGCGGGCGACGAGGCGGTTGTTGACGAAGATGTCGATGGCTTCGCCGACCTTGCGGTCGAGCTCGAGCACGGTGCCCGGCCCGAGGCGAAGGAGATCGCCGACATCCATGCGCGTGCGGCCGAGCACCGCCGAGACATGCACCGGCACGTCGAAGACCGCTTCGAGATCGGCCGCGCTCGTCGGCCCGGCCGTTTCGTCGGGCGCGGTGGATGCGGCGCCCTCGGGCGCAACCATCTGCAGATCCGATTCGAGATCGGGCAGCGGCGGGTTCTTGTCGTCGGCCATCGTTTACACTCCGGTGCCGGCGGCGGGAGAGCCGCCGCGGGCGAGATAATTCTTCACGGCCTCGCCGATGCGCTCCGCGACGGCACTGCTGTCGAGTGCGACGCCGCCGTCGGCCCACTCGACGCGGACTTCGTCGGCCTTGAGCTCGGGTGCGGGCAGGATCACGAGGCGGCTCGTGAAGCCGCGCTGCTCGGCGATTTCCTTCAGGCGCCGGCCCGCCGGCTCAACCAGGTCCTCGGCGACGCGCACCGCGACATGCGGCGCGCTGCGGACATGGGCGAGCACGTCGACGACGAGCGCCTCGATCTCGGCGAGCGGCTCGCGCGCGATAAGCGCCGGCGCAAGCTTCCTAGCGATGGCGACGGCGACCTCGACGGCTTCCGCCTCGAGGCGGGATTCAAGGCTCGCAAACTTTTTGCTCATGTCGGCCATGCGCTCGGATGCCTGGCCGATGACGGCCGCGAGTCGGCGCTCGATCTTTGCGTTGGCGTCGGCTTCGCCCTGCGCGAGTCCGCGCCGGAAGGCTTCGGCTTCCACCGCTTCGAGGCTCGCGCGCGAGCGGGCGCCGCCGGCGAATTCCTCCTCGAACAGGAATTTCACCGGCTCGGGACCGTCGCTGCGGGAAGCGGCTTTGCTCATGATGGCCATGCGGTCCTCAGTAAATCAGCTCGTCGTCGGCGGAGGCGGAGCCCTTGGCGATGACGATGTCGCCCTTGGCGGCCAGTTCCTTGGCGAGATTGACCAGCGCCATCTGCGCCTCGTCGACCTCGCGCAGGCGGACGGGGCCCATGCTCTCCATCTCCTCGTCGAGAATCTTGGCGGCGCGCGTCGACATGTTGCCCTTGAAGAATTCGCGCGCGGCCTCGGAGGCGCCCTTCAGCGCAATGGCGAGCTTGTTGCGGTCGAAGTTGCGCAAGAGCGTCTGGCAGGCGGCCGCGTCGAGCTTGACGAGGTCGTCGAAGGTGAACATCAGCGCCTTGATGCGCTCGGCCGCCTCGCGGTTTTCCTCCTCGAGCGCGCCGATAAAGCGGGTCTCGGTCTGGCGGTCGAAATTGTTGAAGATCTCGGCGATCAGCTCATGCGCGTCGCGGCGGCTGGTCTGCGACAGGTTGGACATGAACTCGGTGCGCAGCGTCTGCTCGACGCGCTCGAGCACGTCCTTCTGGATCGCTTCCATGCGGAGCATGCGGTTGACGACGTCGAGCGCGAGCTCCTCGGGCAGGATGGCGAGGACGCGCGCCGCGTGCTCGGAGCGGATCTTGGAGAGGACGACGGCGATGGTCTGCGGATATTCGTTCTTGAGGTAGTTGGCGAGCACCTCTTCCTGAACGTTGGAGAGCTTCTCCCACATGTTGCGGCCGGCGGGGCCGCGGATTTCTTCCATGATATTGGCGACGCGTTCGGCCGGCAGCAGTTGCTGCAACAGCCGCTCGGTCGCGGTCGAGTCGCCCATGAGGGCGCCTGTCGCCGACATCTGGCCGACGAAATCGATCATCAGCTTTTCGACCGAGTCCGACTCGATCGTGCCGAGCGTCGACATGGTGACGGAGATGTGGCGGATTTCCTCGTCGTCGAGCAGCTTCCAGACTTCGGCGCCGTAGGATTCGCCGAGCGCGAGCAGGAGGATCGCGGCGCGCTCCGACCCGCTCAGCGGGCGCGCACGAACCGCTGCCTTGCCGGCAGCCGCTTTCTCAGCCGGCGCCGGGGCCGAACTTTTGCGGCTGAAGAGTGAGTCGACGAGGGCGCCTGCGCTGGCCATCTGCTATCTCACGCCGTCTTCTCGTGCATCCACTGGCGCAGGATGGACACGGTCTCGTACGGGTTGCGGGACGCGAGCTCGCCGACCTTCTGGATCGACTGCTGATGCACTTCGCCCTGGAGCTGGGCGAAATCGATCTGGCGCGTGGTCATGTTTTCCGGGCGGGTGAGGGGAGCGAGCGGCTGTCCGGGCACGACGGGCAGGCTCGCGGCGGCGCCCTGCTGTTGCGCGAAGGCCGCCGCGTCGGGCAGCGGAGGCGCAAGCGCCGGCACGCTTTCGTCCGGCGTCACGACGCGGCGCACGAGCGGCCGCACCACCATGAGCAGCACGAGGAGCGACAGGATCGCGACGACCGCCAGGTTGATCGCATGCATGATGTCGTCGGTCGTGAAGCGCAGCATGTCGAGGAAGCCGCCGCCGCCTTCGCCGGCGATCTGCGGCGTTCCCGCCACCTCCGCAAACCGCAGATTGACCACCTCGACGCGGTCGCCGCGCTTCTCGTCGAAGCCGACGGCGGAGCGCACGAGCGCGGCGATGCGGTCGAGCTCTTCCTGCGGGCGCGGGGCGTAGGTCGTCTCGTTGTTGTTCTGGCCCTTGGTGTAGGTGCCGTCGACCAGCACCGCGACCGAGAGGCGCTTCACGCGGCCGGGCTCCGTCACTTCCGTGCGTGTGGTGCGGGAAATCTCGTAGTTCACGACTTCCTCGCTCTTGCGATTGGAGTCGCGGTTGCCGGCGGGCTGCTGTTGCTGCGCGTTGGCCTGATTGCCGGGCAACTGGTTGCCGACCGAAACGCCGTCTTCCTGCGCGCCCTGGTTCGACTGCGCCTGCTCTTCGCGGCTCTGTGTCGAGCGCACGACGCGGCTTTCGGGATCGTAGCGGTCGGAGGTCTGCTGCACGCGCGTATAGTCCATCTCGGCGGACACGGTGACGCGGGCGCGGCCGGGGCCGACGACGGAGGAGATGACCGACTCGAGCT
>JAICQA010000025.1 GCA_025929595.1 Xanthobacteraceae bacterium | reverse complement strand
GCTGTTCGCGATGACCGTCTTTGTTGCGCTCGCCATCGGGCTGATGCTGGTTTTCGATCCCGAGACGCGCGCCCTTCCTTTCGCGCCGCTGACCGGGCCCGCGATTGCTTTGCTCGTGCTGGCGTTGCTGTGCCCGCCGGGGCTTCGCAATGACAGCGTATCGGAGCGGGCCGCCGCCTTGGTGCTCGCAATCTCTGCGGGCCTGATCGCCTTTAATGAGTCGCTCTGGAACTGGCAGGCGGCGTGGCTCGCCGTTCTGCTCGTTGCGCTGGCCGTGGCCTGCCGCCGCGCGCCGGCCGCGCGAAGCTCATGACGAGGATGGCGGCGGCGAACGCCGACGGCACGACATTGTCCAGGAACAGACCCAGGATCGCTGCGCAGAGCGCAATTCCGAAGGTCATCGCATCCGGTCTGAAGAAGTGCACCGTGGCCGCAATCAGCGCGACACCGCCAAAGACTTCGAGCGCGTAAAGCTCAAGGATGAGGCGTCGCAGCCCGCATGACGCCCGCTCGGCACCTGCAAAGCACGCGGCCGCAAGCGTGTCGGACTCGACGACCGAAATGCGCAGGTACAGCGCCGCACCAATCGTGGCGAAGGCCATCAACAACAGCAGATTGGTCTGGCGCGGCGTCGGCAGGAACGGATGCATGGCGAAAGCCTGACACGGCTTCCGCCGAGCGGCAATCGTTCAGGACGTGCGCGACGCAAACGGATTGCTGGCGAGGACAACACCGCCGAGCACAAGCACCAGACCGATGACATGATAGGCGAGGAATGATTCTCCAAGCGTCAACGCGGCCAGCGCCGCGCTATAGACCGGCATGAAATACATGAAAACGCCGGTGATCGACGGTCCGACTTCCTTGACGCAGAGCTGATAGACCCCATAAGCGCCAACCGAGGGAATGATCGCGAGCATCAGGATGTTCAGCCACGCGCGTGGAGTGATCGGAACGGCGTTGAGCGCGACGGCTTCGTAGAGCATGGGGGGAACGAGCGTGATGGCGCCGACGGACGCGATGACGGCGAAAAGCGGCAATGTCGGCAAAGCGCGCAGCTTTTCCGCTTTCAGCATGACCGTATAGACCGCCCACGAAAACGCACAGACGGCAATCCCGAGATCGCCCTTGTTCAGGTCGAGGCTCAGGAGCCGGTGCGGCTCGCCTTGCAACACGATGGTCGCAACCCCGAGGAAGCCGACGATCAGTCCTGCGACGCGCGAGAAGCCGAGCGGCTGCCGGAAGTAGAGCGCGTCCAGCACGACAATGAAGAGCGTCGAACCGGTATAGATGAGCGCGGCATTCGTGGCGGTCGTCCAGTGCAGCGAGACATAGACAAGTCCACCGCAGACAAGCATTCCAAGCAGGCCGAGGATCAGGATTTCGAGCCGTACGGCGCGGAAGGCCGCCCGGTTCCGGACAATGCCGCCCCATGCAAATGGCAACAGGATGAGTGCCGCGAGCCCCCAGCGCCAGAAGGCAAGCGTCCACGGTTCGACCAGCGCGACGGACGCGCGGCCGATCACCACATTGGTGGAGAACAGGAGCGGCATCACCGCGAGCAGTGCGTAGATGCCAAGGCGGGATTGCATGGAGAGCCGACAGCCGGAGAGGGCGGACGCCGCCTAGCTAGCGGTCTGCGACCCGAACCGCAATGCGCGACCGCGCAACTCAGCGCAGCGCCAGACGCTGGCCGTCATAGACGGCGGTCACGCAGTTCACGCCCTTAGTCTGCAATGACGCGCAAATCCGGGCAGCCTCGCCCGCATTCGCCAGCGGCCCGGCGATAAGGCGGAGTTCGACATTGCCCGGACGAGCGCCGTCGCGGACGCTCACCAGCGGCCGCAGGTTGCCGATGACGGGCGCATGGCCCGTCCGCAGATTTGTCCAGCGCGCCCGCAAGGCATTCATGGTGGGCTCGCCGCCAAGATCGACGCCGAACTCGGTTCGCGTTGCCGACGACTCCTGCGGCGCGGAGTTGTTCTGATCGCGCGCAAGCGGACTGGCGTGGATCTGCATGGGCGCTTGCGTTGCGCTCGGCGGCGCAACCAAAGGCTTTGCGGTCACATAGCGAAGGAACACTTCGCCGCCCGGAGCTTCGATCGCGCCGGCCGCGGGCACGCCGTGCGGCCCCGTCTCGGGCGGCAATGGCTGCGCTGGCGCGGCGGCGACACGCGGCAGCGGCTTGGGCTCCGCCGCCTGCTCGACAATCCGCGGTCCCGATGGCGCGGTTGCCTGTGGCGCGGGTAGCTGCGGGCGCGAATTGATGGAAGCAGTAATGTCGCCGAGACTTTGCTCAAGCTTCGCCAAACGCTCCTCAAGCCGGTCACGCTCGGCAGAGAGGGCGCGCAGCGCGTCGTTCAGCCGGGCGATCTCGTGATCCTTGATCGACGGGGCCGCAATCACGGCGGGCTGCTGCGAAACCGGTTCCGGTGCCCGGTCGGCGACCGGCGCCGGCGCGCTGCGCTTCAGAACGGACGCAAACTCGATGCCGCGATGATTGCCGACGACGAGCGCAATCGTCACCGACGCGGCGATCACCGCGCAGGTGGCTATCGAGCCCCAGATGGCATGGCTCGCCCAAGAACTTCGCTGGCTCATGGACAGCGAACCCCCACATTCCGCTTGACCGGCGAATCAGTTGAACAACGAATTTACCAGAGTCGGCGGGCTTCGCCGCCTCGGCTATCGGGCTTCGATATGATCGGCTAAACCGCTGGCGATCATGATCGACTCCACCAAAGGCCGGGCGGAACCCACGGCGATCGTCCTTGCCGCAGGCGAGGGGACGCGGATGGCATCCCGAATCCCCAAGGTCCTGCACCGGGTGGCGGGCCGGTCGCTGCTCGCCCATGCCATCGCATCGGTGACGGACGCGGGCGCGGGCCGCATCGCCGTGGTCGTCGGCCCCGACCGTGAAGACGTAGGCGCGGAGGCGCGCCGCTATGCACCCCGAACCGAAGTATTCGTGCAGACCGAGCGCCGTGGAACCGCCCACGCCGTGCTCGCGGCGCGGCAAGCGATCGAAGGTAGCAGCAGCCTGTTGATTGTCTTCGGCGACACGCCGCTCCTGCGCGCGGATACGTTGAAGGCACTCGCCGATGGTTTGAAGGAAGCCGCGGTGGCCGTCCTCGGCTTTCGTGCGGCGGACCCGACAGGCTATGGGCGTCTCCTGGTGAGGAACGGCGAACTTGTCGCGATCCGAGAGGAGCGCGACGCGAGTGACGAAGAGCGCAAGGTCGATCTGTGCAACGCGGGTGCAATGGCCATCGACGGCAGGAACGCGCTCGCCTTGCTCGACCGCATCACCGACAGCAATGCCAAGCGTGAATTCTATCTGACCGACATCGTGGCGCTTGCGCGTGCCGACAAACTGAAAGTCGTCGTGCGTGAAGCCGCCGAGGAGGAAGTTATGGGCGTGAACGACAAGAGCCAACTCGCTGCCGCCGAAGCGGCCATGCAGGCGCGCTTGCGGGAGGCCGCCATGCGAGGCGGCGCGATCCTCGTCGCGCCCGAGACGGTGCATCTGTCCGACGACACAAAACTCGGGCGCGATGTCATCGTCGAACCTTATGTCGTGTTTGGCCCGGGCGTCACGGTCGAAGAGGGTGCGGTCATTCATTCTTTCTCGCATCTGGAAGGTGCGAGCATCGGCGCGGGTACACACGTCGGACCGTTCGCGCGGCTGCGAGCCGGCACAAAGCTCGGCAAGGACGTACGCGTCGGCAATTTCGTCGAGACCAAAGCCGCTGAGTTTGGCGACAACGCCAAGGCCAACCATCTCGCTTACGTTGGTGACTCTACCGTTGGGAATGGCGCCAATATCGGCGCCGGCACGATCACCTGCAACTATGACGGTTTCGGCAAGCACAGGACCGAGATCGGCAGCGGCGCGTTCATAGGCTCGAACTCGGCGCTCGTGGCGCCGGTCAAGATCGGCGCCGGCGCCTATGTCGCGTCCGGCTCGGTCATAACGAGCAACATCCCCGACGACGCGCTGGGCGTCGGCCGCAGCCGGCAGGTTAACAAGGACGGATGGGCACGCGACCTCAGGGCGCTCAAAGGCGGCCAAAAAGGCGGCGATTAACCGCGCCCGAAGGCCTTGCTTGCAATGGGCTGTTAACTGAATTGATTTTCTGGAGCCGGGAACGGCTTCTAAATGCTGTTCCGTTAGGCTGGTTGGCCTGGCGGCGGGAGGAATTTCGAGGCCATGTGTGGAATCGTCGGCATTCTCGGCGACGAGCCGGTCGCGCACGGACTCGTCGATGCGCTGAAGCGCCTCGAATATCGCGGCTATGACTCCGCGGGCGTCGCAACGCTCGAAGGTGGTCACCTCACACGTCGTCGCGCCGAAGGAAAACTGAAGAACCTCGAGACGCGCCTGACCCGCGAGCCGCTGCAAGGCACGATCGGCATCGGCCACACGCGCTGGGCCACGCACGGCGCACCAAATGAGTCGAACGCGCATCCGCACGCGACCGACAAGCTCGCCGTCGTGCACAACGGCATCATCGAGAATTTCCGCGAACTGCGCGAGAAACTGGAAGCGCAGGGCATTACGTTTCACACCGAAACCGACACCGAAGTGGTGGCCCATCTGGTCACGGCCGAGATGAAAGGCGGCAAGGGACCGGTTGAGGCGGTCGCTGCCGCGCTGCCTCAGGTGCGCGGCGCGTTCGCGCTCGCGTTTCTGTTTGAAGGCGAAGAAAACCTGCTCGTCGGCGCGCGGCGCGGCAGCCCACTCGCCGTGGGATTCGGCGACGGCGAAATGTTCATCGGCTCCGATGCCATCGCGCTCGCGCCATTCACCGATCAGATCGCATATCTGGAAGAAGGCGATCTCGCCGTCGTCACGCGCGCCGGCGTCGAAGTGCAGGACGCGCAGGGCAAGCGCGTCGAGCGGCCGACCCAGACGTCGAATGCCGGCGCATTTCTTGTCGACAAGGGCAATCACCGTCATTTCATGGCGAAGGAAATTTACGAGCAGCCCGAAGTCGTTGGACACACGCTTGCGCATTACATCGACATGTCGCGCGAATGCGTGCGCCTCCCGTTCGAGCTTCCCTTCGATTTCAACAAGCTCGACCGTATCACCATCTCTGCCTGCGGCACCGCATTCTATGCCGGCACGGTCGCGAAATACTGGTTCGAGCGGTTCGCGCGCCTGCCGGTCGATCTCGATATCGCGTCCGAGTTTCGGTATCGCGAAGCGCCGTTGCCGGAGCGCGGGCTGGCGATCTTTGTCTCGCAGTCCGGCGAGACCGCCGACACGCTGGCCTCGCTTCGCTATGCGAAGGAGCACGGGCAACACACGCTCGCCGTGGTGAACGTCCCGAGCTCAACCATCGCCCGCGAAAGCGACGTGGTCGCGCCGACGCTGGCTGGGCCCGAAATCGGCGTCGCCTCCACCAAGGCTTTCACGTGTCAGCTCGCGGCGCTTGCGTGTCTTGCCGTAGCGGCAGGTCGTGCACGCGGCATCCTGTCTGCCGAGGACGAGAAGAAGCTTGTCCGCGCCTTCATCGAAGTGCCGCGCCTGATGGTCGATGCGCTCTCGCTGGAGCCGCAGATCGAGCGCCTGTCGAAACAGCTCGAGACCGCCCGCGATGTCCTCTATCTGGGCCGCGGCACGAGCTTTCCGCTCGCTATGGAAGGCGCGCTCAAGCTGAAGGAGATTTCCTACATTCACGCCGAAGGCTACGCCGCCGGTGAACTGAAGCATGGCCCGATCGCGCTGATCGACGAGCAGATGCCGGTCGTGGTGATCGCGCCCTATGACAAGGTGTTCGAGAAGACCGCCTCGAACATGCAGGAAGTGCTGGCGCGCGGCGGCCGCGTCATCCTGCTCAGCGACAAGCGTGGCGCCGCCGAAGCCGGAGTAGGGGCCGACACCATCCTGACTCTGCCCGACATGCCTTCGACGGTTACGCCTATCGTCTATGCCGTGCCGGTGCAGCTACTTGCCTATCATGTGGCGGTACTGCGCGGCACGGACGTGGACCAGCCGCGCAATCTGGCGAAGTCTGTCACCGTCGAATAGGCTGCGGCGGCCATGCGAGCCCGCCCATGAACAAGAGCAGCGCCCCGCAAGATCCGACCCCGGCTGAGGTTGCGAGCGGCATCGGCATCATGCCGCGGCTGCGCAATTACTTTCTCACCGGTCTCGTGATCGCGGCACCGCTCGCGATCACCGTTTATATCGTCTGGTGGATGGTTCATTGGATTGACGGCTGGGTAAAGCCGCTGATCCCGACACGTTACGATCCCGAGCAATATCTGCCGTTTGCCATTCCAGGCCTCGGCGTCATGCTCGCGATCATCCTGATTACCCTGCTTGGCTTCTTCACGGCCAACCTGCTCGGCCGCAGCCTCGTCACCTATGGCGAGGGCTTGCTTGGCCGCATGCCGCTCGTGCGCACGATCTACAGCGGACTGAAGCAGATGTTCGTGACAATGATTACGGACAAGAGCGCGACCTTCAACAACGTCGTGCTGATTGAATATCCGCGCCGGCATCTGTGGTCGCTCGCGTTCGTCTCCGCGCCGGTCAAGGGCGAACTGTTCGAAATCCTGCACGAAAGCGACAAGCACGAGGACGAGGTGGTGAGCGTGTACGTGCCCACAACGCCGAACCCGACTTCGGGTTATCTCCTCTTCTGCAAACGCAGCGAAATGATTGAACTCGATATGTCCATCGAGGATGCGGCCAAGCTCGTCATTACCGCCGGTCTGGTGACGCCCGAATATCACAAATACATCAAGCGTCCCGCGGACAAGGCGCGCGTCAGACGGAAACCCGAACGAGTCGGCTAACGTGCCGGCCGCGGCCTCAACATGATGAGGACCGCCGCGACCGCGTTGAACGCAACGCTCAGCAGCAGGCCGGCCGTGTAGTCGCCTGTAAGGTCGCGCACCAGTCCGATCAGGCCCGGGCCAAGCGCCGAAATCATCGCAATGACGGATGTCAAAAGGCCGATCAGCATGCCGAAGGACGCCGGCGCGAACTCGCGTTGCAAAATCAGCGGCGGGAGCGTGATGACATTGCCGACCGAGAATCCAAAAAGCGCGCAACAGGCCAGCAGTGCAAAGGGATCCGTCGTCATTGCCATGAAGAGCAGCGCCCAGGCCTGCGACGTGAACGAAACGGCCGACGTCAACCGCGGCTCGATGCGGTCAATATAGAGGGCCCCCAGCGTAAGGCGCCCGACCACTGCCATGCCGGTCGTCAGGATAACGGCGAAACTTGCGATCGTTCGGCCGGTCATCGGATAGAGCATCGCGATCTGGTGCACGATGAAAGCGATCTGGGCCGCCAGTACCAGCGAGAAGGCTCCGCAAATCGTCCAGAATCTTTTGTCGCGCAGAGCCATCCTGCGCGTAAACGATGCCTGGACCGTTGGCGGCGCCGGTTGTCGGGCCGTGACGTGATCGTCCGGCCGGCTGATCCAGGCCAGCGCGCTCGGGACAATCAGCAGCGCGACGATCGCGGCCGCGACGAGCATCGCCTGGGTGAAGCCGAGTGATGCGGTCAGCGCGACGATGAGTGGCGACACCACGATGCCGCCACAGCTGGCACCGTTCAGCGCCAGGCTGAGCGCGAGACCCCGCCGCTCGTGAAACCACAGGCTGATGATGATGGTGATGGCCGGCAGGCCCATGACGATCCAGGCCACCGACATCAGCAGGAACGCGAGATAGAGCTGCCACGGCGCCGTGACATGGGCGAGCATGGTAAGCGCAGCAGCGAGGCACAGGGCGCCCGCCAGTACAACCAGCTTCGGACCGAAGCGCTCGATCAGGTCGTTCGCAAAAATTGTCAGCGTGCCGGAAGCGAGGAAGGTCAGCGTGCTCGCGCCCGAAACCAGCGAGGCCGGCCAGCCGTGAATCCGCTGCAGTTCGGCGAGATAGGCGGCGTGGCCGTAGAACGCGAAGCCCCAGGTGCAAAATGCCATGAAGAAGCAGGCGGCGGTCACCCGCCAGCCGAAATAGGCGCGCGAGGTTTCCCTGGGTAGCGCCCGCGCGGCGGCCGCTTCGCTGGACATCGGTCTATCCGGCCTCGATCAGGCGGACCGCCTCGTCGCGGTCGAACAGGTGCAGTAGCAGCCTTAGCGCCTTACCCCTTGCGGTTGCAAGGCCCGGATCGCGCGCCGCAATAATTGCAGCATCTTTGCGTGCGGTCTCGATCAGATCGCGATGCAGCTCCGGCCGGGCGATCTTGAAGCCGGGCAGGCCGCTTTGCCGCGTGCCCAGCACTTCGCCTTCACCACGGAGCGCAAGGTCTTCTTCGGCGATCTCAAAGCCGTCGTCGGTCTCGCGCATCTTGGCCAGGCGCCGCCGCGCAGTCTCGCCGAGTGGAGCCTTGTAGAGCAGGAGGCACGTCGATTGACCGCGCCCGCGTCCGACACGGCCGCGCAGCTGGTGCAACTGGGCAAGACCGAATCGCTCCGCCTGTTCGATCACCATGACCGTCGCTTCGGGCACATCCACCCCGACCTCGACGACAGTCGTCGACACCAGGATTGGCGTTTGTCCCGACGCAAAGGCCGCCATCGCCTCGTCGCGCTCGGTCGCACGCATCTGGCCATGGACGAGGCCGACCTTCTTTCCGAAGCGGGCCTTCAGGAAGCGGAAGCGATCCTCTGCGGCCGCGAGATCGACGAGTTCGGACTCTTCGACGAGCGGGCAGATCCAGTAAGCGCGGGTGCCCTCGCTGACGGCCCGCCCGACGCCATCGACCACTTCCTCCAGCCTGTCGAGCGACACGGTGCGGGTGTCGATAGGCGTCCGGCCGGCGGGCTTCTCGCGTAATTCCGAGACATCCATGTCGCCGAAATAGGTGAGGACCAGCGTGCGGGGGATTGGCGTCGCGGTCATCACCAGCAGATCGACCGCTTCGCCTTTTGAGGCGAGCGCCAGCCGCTGATGCACGCCGAAGCGGTGCTGTTCGTCCACCACCGCAAAGGCCAGGTCACGGAAGTCCACGCCTTCCTGAAAGAGGGCGTGCGTGCCAATGAGCAGATCGATCTCGCCCGCTGCCAGTTCCTCCAACAGCCGCGTCCGCGCGGGACCGCGTTCGCGCCCTGTAAGGATGGAGTGGCGGATGCCGGCGGCGCTGGCCAGCGGCGCGATACGGGCGTGGTGTTGACGCGCGAGAATTTCCGTCGGAGCCATGATCGCAGCCTGCCGGCCCGCCTCGATAACCGCCGCCGCCGCCAGCAACGCCACGACCGTCTTGCCCGACCCCACGTCGCCTTGCAGCAGCCGAAGCATGCGCGTTTCGTCCGCGAGGTCGTGCGCAATCTCTTCAAGCGCTTTGCGCTGCGAGCCCGTGAGCGAGAAGGGGAGCGCCACTTCGATTTTCGCGCGCAGCCGTCCGTCGCCCGCATTGTTGCGACCGAAATCGCGCTTCATCTCGTTTCGCATGAGGACGAGCGCCAGCTGGTGGGCGAGCAGTTCGTCGTAAGCGAGCCGTGCCCGCAACCGCGACTCGGGCGCGACATCTGCGGGCTCGCTGGGCCCGTGCAGGAGTCGCAACGAAGCAGCGAAGGGCAAGAATCCGCGCGATTGAACAAAGGCCGCGTCCTGCCATTCCGGCAGATCGCGCAGCCGCGCGACGGCACCCATCGCCGCCCGTCGCACGATCCCCGCACCCAGTCCCTCGGTCAGCGAGTGAACCGGCTCGACCTCTGGCAGATCGGCGAGGCCCTTCTCGTCGAGCACGCGGTCCGGATGCACCATCTGCAGCCGCCCATCATACATCCCGACTTTACCGGAGACATAGCGCGTCTCGCCAATGGGTAGCATCCGCTCAACGCGTTCCCTCGGCAGACGAAAGAAAACAATCTCAAGCGTGCTGGTGTCGTCTGAAGTGATGACTTTGAACGGCGCGCGTCCGCGCCCGGGAATGTGCCGCTCGACCTCGACCTTCACGGTCGCAATGGCGTCGGGCACCACTTCGCCGAGCTTTGGCCGCGCCCGCCGGTCAATGGCCGAATAAGGAAGATGGAAGAGAAGATCGATTACCCGCGGCTCGGCGCGGTTCAGGAGTTGGCCGAACGGCTTCATCAGCTTCGGTCCGACGCCCTTGAGGCTCGTGAGCGGCGCGAACAGGGGATCGAGGACCGCGGGGCGCATGATCGCGCGAAGGTGGCCAAACCGCACCTGAGTCGCAACAGGGCTGCATTTGCGGTTGGCTGACTTTGCCACACTCTGCCGCTATAGAACCGCACCCGGCCGCGTCCGGGCTTTTGGCGTTGAAGGACATGGACTTGAAAGACGGCCCCGCGGGCCTCGACGAGCGCCGACGAAAATTGCGCTACCGCGCCTGGCATCGCGGCACGCGCGAGATGGACCTCGTGCTCGGCCGCTTCGCCGACGCGCAGCTCGTCGCCATGTCTGCGGCCGAACTCGATGCCTTCGAGGCGCTGATGGAGGCGCCGGATCCCGACCTGTTCGGCTGGATCGTGGGGCAGGCTCCTGTCCCCGCCACCTTTGATGGCGCGCTGTTCCGCCGCCTGGTGGCATTTCACGCGGGAGCGGCACGCCCATGAATAAGCCCATGCTCTCCGCCACGCGCCTCGCACCGGGCAAGGCACTGACGATTGCCGGCGTCCCGGATGGCTTTCAGGGCGTCGTGGTCGCAGATCTGGTGCGATCCGTTGCGGCGCGAAGCAAGGACGCGGCAAGCGTCGTGGTCATCTGCCGTGATGCCGAGCGCCTTGCCTCGCTCGCTCGGGCGCTCGAATTTTTTGCGCCCGAGATCGAGACCGTATCGATCCCCGCCTGGGACTGCCAACCTTATGACCGTGTCTCGCCGAATGGTGCCGTTTCCGCTCGCCGCATGGCAAGCCTCTCGCACATTGCTCGCGGTCAGATGCGAGCGGGCGCGATTGTCCTCACGACGATCAATGCTGCACTTCAACGTGTGCCCGCCCGCGCGCAGGTGGCGGAGCAAAGCCTCGCGCTCGCTCCCGGCCAGGTACGGCGCATGGACGACATCGTGCGCTGGCTCGAGACAAACGGATTTTCCCGGTCCTCAACCGTTCGCGACATCGGCGAATATGCCGTGCGCGGCGGCATCGTCGATCTCTATGCGCCGGGCGCTTCCGCGCCCATGCGCCTCGACTTCTTTGGCGACGAATTGGAGTCGGTGCGCGCCTTCGATCCGGAGACGCAGCGGACAACGGAGCAATTGCGCGGACTGGAGCTTGTGCCCACCAGCGAAGTGCAACTCGACGAAGACGCTCGCCGCCGCTTCCGCATGAATTACGCCGCGGAATTTGGCGGGCGTGCCTCCGGCGACGCGATTTACGAAGCCGTCAATGAAGGCCGCCGGCATCCCGGCCTCGAACATTGGCTGCCGCTCTTTGCCGAGAAGCTCGAAACGATCTTCGACTACCTGCCCGGCGTTCCGGTCGTGCTTGAACCGCTGATCGAGGAAGCGGGGCGCGAGCGCCTGAGCCAGATCGGCGACTATTATTCCGCGCGCATGGAGGCGCTTGAAGCCAACCAGCAGCCGGTCTATCGCCCGCTGCCGCCGAAGCGTCTCTACCTCGCCCCCGATGAATGGAGCGGGATTTTGGACGACGCGGTCCTCGTGCGCCTGACACCGTTCTCCATTCCCGAGAGCGCAAGTGTGATCGACGCGGCGGCCAAGCCGGGCCGCAGTTTTGCGCCTGAGCGCGCCGACGAAAAGCGCAATCTGTTCGAGGCTGCCGCCGAACATGCGCGTGCTTTGCTGGGACAGGGCCGGCGCGTCGTATTCGCAGCGTGGAGCGAAGGCTCGCGCCAGCGCCTCGGGCAGTTGCTTGTGGACCACGGCCTTGCGGACCTGCGCCCGGTCGCGTCATGGGCGGAGACCGTCGCGCTTCCGAAGGGTGCATCCGGCCTTGCACTGCTCGGCCTCGAAGCGGGCTTCGAAAACGGGCAGGCCGCCGTCATTTCCGAGCAGGACATTCTCGGTGATCGCCTCGCGCGCCCGCAGCGCCGCCAACGCCGCGCACAGGACTTCATCGCGGAAATCACGAGCCTCGCCGCCGGCGACCTCGTCGTGCATGTCGACCACGGCATCGGACGTTTTGTCGGATTGAAGACCATCGAGGCGCTCGGCGCGCCGCACGACTGCCTCGAGATTCATTACGCGGGCAACGATCGGTTGTTCCTGCCGGTTGAGAACGCCGACCTCCTGTCCCGCTACGGCTCCGACGAAGCAGGCGCGGAGCTCGACCGCCTCGGGGGTGCGGGCTGGCAGAACCGCAAGGCGCGCATGAAGAAGCGCGTGCTGGAAATGGCCGACGCGCTCCTGCGCATCGCCGCCGCACGCCAACTGAATGAAGCGCCGAAGCTCGTGCCGCCGCAGGGCCTCTATGAGGAGTTTTGCGCGCGCTTCCCCTATGAGGAAACCGAAGACCAGAAGAACGCAATCGACTCGGTCCTGGACGATCTCGCCGCCGGCAAACCCATGGATCGGTTGATCTGCGGCGATGTCGGCTTTGGCAAGACGGAAGTCGCGTTGCGCGCGGCCTTCGCCGCCGCGCTCAATGGCAAGCAGGTCGCTGTGGTCGTCCCCACGACGCTGCTTGCACGCCAGCACTTCAAGACCTTCTCCGAGCGATTCCGCGGCTTTCCCGTCCGGCTGGGGCAGGCGTCGCGGCTGGTTTCCTCGGTCGAACTGCACCAGGTAAAACAGGGCATCCGCGACGGCTCGGTTGATATCGTCATTGGCACCCACGCGCTCCTCGGCAAGTCGGTTGCCTTCAAGGACCTCGGCCTCGTCATCGTCGACGAGGAGCAGCACTTCGGTGTCGCGCACAAGGAGCGCCTCAAGGATCTGCGCGCCGAAGTCCATGTGCTGACGCTGACTGCCACACCCATTCCGCGCACGTTGCAACTGGCGCTCACAGGCGTCCGTGAGCTGTCGATCATCGCGACACCGCCCGTCGACCGGCTGGCCGTCCGCACCTTCGTGACGCCCTTCGACCCGCTCGTGGTGCGCGAAGCGCTGCTGCGCGAACGTTATCGCGGCGGCCAGGCCTTCTATGTTTGTCCCCGTATCGAGGACCTCGCCGGAGCGCGCGACTATCTCACGCAAAATGTCCCCGAAGTCCGTCTCGCGGTCGCCCACGGCCAGATGCCGGCGAAGCAGCTCGAAGACATCATGGCGGCCTTTTATGAAGGGCAGTTCGAGGTGCTGGTCTCGACGACCATCGTCGAATCCGGCCTCGACATTCCGACCGCTAATACGCTGATCGTGCATCGCGCCGACCGCTTCGGTCTGGCGCAGCTCTATCAGTTGCGCGGCCGCGTCGGGCGCTCGAAAACCCGCGCCTACGCGATCTTCACGCTCCCGGCCGAGAAGCCGGTGACGGCGCAGGCCGAGAAGCGGCTCAAGGTGCTGCAGTCGCTCGACAGTCTCGGCGCGGGCTTCGAGCTCGCTTCACACGACCTCGACATCCGCGGCGCGGGCAATCTGCTCGGCGACGATCAGTCCGGGCACATCCGCGAGGTCGGCTACGAGCTTTATCAGGAGATGCTGGCCGAAGCCGTCGCCCATCTGCAGGCCGGCATTACCGCGCCTACCGCCGACAAATGGTCGCCGCAGATCGCCGTCGGCACGCCCGTGATGATCCCCGAAGAATACGTTCCCGATCTCTCGGTTCGCCTCGGTCTCTACCGCCGGCTCGCCGATCTCGAAGATCCGTCGGCCGTCGATGCGGCCGCTGCCGAGTTAGTGGATCGCTTCGGTGCGTTGCCCGACGAAGTACGTACGCTCCTCGAGATCGTTGCCATCAAGGCACTTTGCCGTCGCGCCAATGTCGAGCGCGTGGAGTCGGGCGCGAAAGGCGCGGTCTTCACGTTCCGTGACGGTGTATTCGCGAATCCGGAAGGCCTGATCTCATGGATCACCGACGGAGCGTCAGGGGCGCGCGTGCGCCCCGATCAGAAGCTCGTCGTGTTCCGCGACTGGCAAAAGATCGGCGAGCGCCTGCGCGGCACCAAGGCCGTGCTGGAAACGTTGGTCGGTATCGCCGAGCGAGCGAAAGCCGCCTGACGGTTCAGGCGGCCGGGGCCTTTTCCTTGCCGAGCGCCTGATCCATGGCGCTCGCAAGTACTTCGACCTCGTGCGCGCCGGCGACAGAAATCTTCTTCCCGAACACAAAGAAGGGCACGCCGCCGATGCCCGCGCGGGCCGCCGCGTTCGCTTGCTTGTCGACATAGCGCCGGTCGCGTTCGGTCAGGAGATCACGTCGCATCTCGTCCGGATCGAGTCCGCCCGCACGGCCCGCGACAACCAGCATTTCGCGGTCGGAGAGATCGCCGCCTTCGATGAAGAATAGCGAGAACAGTCGTTCAACGACCGCGCCGGCTCTGCCGGCCTTTTGCGCCCAGCCGATGATGCGATGCGCGTCGAGTGTGTTCGGCTGGCGATAAATCTTGTCGAACCGGAAGTCGATGCCGACATCCGTGCCGAGCGACGTGAGGCGCTCATGGCCCGGCGGAAAACGTTCGTAGACGCCGAATTTCTGCCCGATGTAATCGACGCGCGGCATTCCATCCGCCGGCACGCGCGACTCCAGAAAGTAGGGAACCCAGCGAATCTCGGCCTTGATCTGCGGCCGATGGCGCAACGCGAGTTCAAGCCGACGCTTGCCGATATAGCACCAAGGACATACGACATCGGAGACGATGTCGATGGTCAGCGGAACGCGGTTCTTGTTGCCTTC
>JAICQA010000085.1 GCA_025929595.1 Xanthobacteraceae bacterium | reverse complement strand
GTTTTGCTCGCAGCTCCGGCCGCGGCCGGCACGACTGTCTCATTCGGCGGCGCATACGCGCCGGGAACTATCGTCATCAAGACCAATGAGCGGCGCCTCTACTATGTTATCGATGACAGGCGCGCGGTTCGATACAGCGTCGGCGTCGGCAAGGCCGGCATGCAATGGACCGGGCGTAGCCGCGTCACCGGCAAATATATCAAGCCGGACTTCGTGATGCCTGACGACCTGCGGCGCAAGAACACACCGGCAGTCATTCCTGCAGGCTCTCCGAGAAATCCTCTGGGCGCCGCCGCGCTTACATTGCACGCGGACTACGCGATCCACGGCACGAACAATCCGGGCTCGGTCGGCCGCTTCGTCTCCCACGGCTGCATCCGCATGCACAACAGCGACGTCATGGACCTCTATCGCCGCGTTTCGGTCGGCACACCGGTCGTCGTAACGCGATAAATTGACACGACTTTTCCCGATTTGATTCCGGTTCCCGCAGGAACGATTTGTCCGCCAATGGATTGCGCCAATGTCACCTTCAAGAAGGAGTATGTGATGAAGAAAATTGTAGTCGGAATGACAGCAGCAGCGGCGCTCGCTGCCACGACGTTCGCGCCGGTTCCGGCCAAGGCGGATCCGATCTCCGCTTTGTGGCTGCTGCCGGCATTCGTCGGCGGCCTCTTGGTCGCAGGCGCCTGGCACCATCCCGCTCACGCCAGCTACTATGGTGCACCCAGAGCGGCATATTACGGGCCGTACGGCGCGCCACACGCGGCGGCCTACGCGCAACCGCGCGCGCAGGTTTATTATCAGCAGCCCCGCGCCCAGGTTCGCGCCCGGTACTGATCCTGCCTTCGTCCAGCGATTCCGGGCGGGCTAGTTCCGCCCGGATCGCGCTGTTGAGTTCCCGCTTGGGAACTTCTGTGGCGCGATAGGCATAGTCCGGGCCAAATTCCCGTGAGGGGTCCGCTTTAAGGTTGGCGCGACTCGCTTACGCCTGTAGCTTGACCTCGGGGAATCGGGGTCTGGACGGAATGTTCGTCAACGCGCTGACGGGAATTTCTTTGCTTGTGACCGTATCGATCCATCCCGGCATGCTGACGCCGGATGGAGATCGCACGCCGATCAGTCTCTCCACCCGTGAGAAGACCGCCATTTTGCACCCTCTCATCAACACGGCTACCGACTGCCTCGCTCGCGCGGTGTCGGCCGATCCGCGCTTCGGCAAGCGCGATGTGACTGACCTGATCGTCGAATCCTTCAAGAACTGCATCGCGCCCGTGCGCGCCATGATCGACGCCCATGACCGTTACTATGGCGTCGGCAGCGGCCAGCAATTCTTCATGGGTCCGTATCTCGACGCCCTGCCCGCCGCGGTCACGTCGATCGTCGAAAAGACGAGCCGCAAGTAAGTTCCACCCGGCTCAACGCCCCGTAACTTCCCGCCGATTTGGCCGTTGAAGTGACGCCTGCCGTCACGGAGACCGCCATGCCGCTCAGGGCCATCGCCTTCAACTGCACGCTCAAGCCCTCTCCTGCCGAGTCCTCGACCGACATTCTGCTCAGGGAATTCATCGCCGCACTCGCCGCGCATGACGTCGAGTGCGATCTCGTTCGCGCGGTCGATTTCAACATCAAGCCCGGCGTCAAATCCGACGAAGGCGATGGCGACGATTGGCCCGCCCTGCGCAAGCGTCTCCTCGCCGCCGACATTCTGTTGCTCGGCTCCCCGATCTGGCTCGGCCAGCCTTCGAGCGTGTCCAAGCGCGTGCTCGAACGCATGGACGCATTCCTTGGCGAGAAGGACGACCACGGACGCATGCCCAGCTACGGCAAGGTGGCGGTCGCCGTCGTTGTTGGCAATGAAGACGGCGCGCATCACGTCGCCGCCGAATTCCAACAGGCATTGACCGAAGTCGGCTTCACGATCCCGGCCGGCGGCGCCACCTACTGGGTCGGCGAGGCGATGCAGGGCACCGACTACAAGGACCTCGCAAAGAAACCGAAGGTCGTGACCGAATGGACCAAAATGCTCGCCTCGAACACCGCGCATCTGGCAAAATTGCTGAGCGGAAAAAACTACCCCGGCCAGAAATCCGGCTGAACGCTAGCGCACCGGAAAATCGAAATAACTGTCCGGATAAGGCTCATGGCTGAGCGTGAAGTGCCACCACTCCTTGTCGTAGGCACGAAAGCCGCGCCGCCGCATCGCAGACGCGAGCACCTGGCGATGTACCTGGGCCTCAACGGGAATCGTTCGATCGGTGAGCCACGACCGCGTACCGAAGAAATCGAATGGCGTGCCCATATCGAGTTCTCGTCCGTCGGACAGCCGCACCAGCGTCAGATCCACCGTTGAGCCGCGCGAGTGACCCGAGCGCGCGGAGATGTAGCCGTCGCGAAAGAGCGTGCGTTTGTCGACTTCGGGATAGAACTCCGCCTTGCGGGCCTGATCCTGCAAGTCGCGCGCCCAACGCATAAAATGAGCGACCGCCCGCGCGGGCCGGTAGCAGTCGAACACCTTTAGACCAAGACCGAGCGGCGCGAGGTCGCGCTGCACGCTCGCGAGCGCGGCCGCCGCTTCACGTGTAAGCAGGCACTTGCCCGTCTCGTAACCGTCGATCCGCCGCCCAACAAAATTATGCGTGCCAAAATAGCGCGCGTCGACCTGCAGTCCGGCAACGACCTCCGCAGCATTGACGAAGCCGGAATGATGGGTGTTGTGCGCCGCCGCGCTATGCGCCGTCAGCGCAACAAGTGCAAATGAAAGCAGACGCCGCAGCGTTTTCAGCGCGCCGCCATCCGGCCGCCGGCCCGAAGCCGCGCTGCAATGGCAAACACGGCGACACCGGCCGCCGCATAAGCAAGCGTCACGATGAAATAGTACGGGAAGTAACGCTGCACGCGCCGCACATATTCCGCCGCACCCATGCTCTCATCGAAGCCGCCACCGAAGTAGTAGCCGACATTCGAGAGCAGGAAGAACAACGCCGTTCCCGCAACCGCCAGCAGCAACAGCCGTAAGCCTTGCGACACGTCGAGACGCTCGATGCGCCGGCCCAATCGACCCGCATACCAGAGTGCGAGATAGCCCGCGAACAGCAGCCAGTAGCCCGGTGTCATGCATGCATCGGCGACACCCGCAATGCCGAGCGCGAACGCGTCGAGGATGACCGCGAGCACCGAAAAAAGGACGAACCAGAGCGGACTCGCGAGCAGGAGCCCGGCAAGGAAGAAGACCGCGGTCGAGGCATCGGGCGCAACCGATCCGATGCCGAAGTGATGCACGCGTGTCGCGGCCATCAGCACGGCCAGCAGGGCGGCAACGAGGCGCTCGGTCTTGGCTTCCAGCACGAACATGGGCCGCTCCAATGAATCTGCCGGGAAGCTATGAAAGTCGCCACCCGCGCGCAAGGGCCGCGCCGTTGCCAACCAGCCACGCCTCCGTCTTCCGCATGGATTCTCGCAGCTTCCTCGGCCCGCGCGCTTGACCCGCGCCCGGCGGAGTTTCATCGTGGCGCCGGCAAGGGAGGCCGGCATGAGATTCAGGCGAATCGCGATTGCGTTCTCGGCTGCGGCCGCCTTCTCACTGCTTGCAGCCCAGCCCGCCGCCGCGTGGTTCGATCGTATCCTCACCGGCCATCACGGCTATATCCCTGCCTGCGACAGCTCCTGGGCGCTTCAGACCATCGCCTGGCGTTTTGGCTACAAGGAGCGCCGCTTCTGGGGCTCGACGGAGTCTCTCAGCCAGTTCGGTCAGGTGCGCGAAATCGGGTATCGGCCGTGGGGGCACGAATTTGTCCCGCGCCGCTACTGCGAAGTGAAGGTGCGCGTCTCAGACCGCCGCGATACGGTCGTCTATTACTCGATCATCGAGAAGGGCGGCTTCGCCGGCGTCGGCTGGGGCGTCGAATGGTGCGTCGTCGGTTACGACCACAACCTCGCTTACGCGCCGAACTGCCGCGCAGCCCGGCCATGACGCCGCTGCCCGGCGCGCTTGTCGCGCTGGCGCTGTTCCTGCTCGCGCAACCCTCCCTCGCCCAGCAACACGGCAAGCCGGGTGAGTTCGACTTCTATGTGCTCGCGCTGTCCTGGGCGCCGTCTTATTGCGAAGCGGAAGGCGACAAGCGTGGCGGCGACGAGCAATGCAGCCGCGCGCGACCCTATGCCTTCGTCGTGCACGGCCTTTGGCCGCAATATGAGCGCGGCTATCCGCGGAGCTGTGTCGAACGCGCACCCTACATTCCGAACCACACCATCCAGTCGGTGATGGACCTGATGCCCGCACGCGGCCTGATCATTCATCAGTGGCGGACGCACGGAACCTGTTCGGGCCTTCAGCCCCGGTCCTACTTTGAAAAATTGCGCGAGGCGCGCGAGCGCGTGCAAATTCCCGCGCGCTTTCATCGTCTGAACGACTACACCATGGTCTCGCCGGCCGAAGTGGAGCACGCATTCATTGACGCCAATCCGCAATTGCCGGCGGGCGCTGTGTCCGTCACCTGCGACGACCGCCGCCTGCGCGAAGTGCGCATCTGCATGAGCAAGGATCTTTCCTTCCGCGACTGCGCCGAAAACGAGCGGCGCTCCTGCCGCGCTTCACACGTGGTCATGCCGCCGGTGCGCGGCGGCTGAGCGCGATCCCGATAGGTGGGAACCGGTTTTCGGAACGGATCATGCTCAAACGAAAAAACCTCCCTTGAACTATCGCCACGCTTTTCACGCCGGAAATTTCGCGGATGTCTTCAAGCACGCCGTGCTGGCGCGCATCCTGCTCTACCTCGGCAACAAGGAAGCGCCCTTCCGGGTCATCGATACCCACGCAGGCGCAGGCCGTTACGATCTCGCAGGAAGCGCGGCGGCGCGCACGAACGAATGGAAGGACGGCATCGGCCGGTTGCTCGCCGACCCTCCTGAAGGCGAGACGGGCGAGTTGCTTGCTCCTTATCTTTCGGTCGTGCAGTCGGACCCGGGGCACTATCCCGGCTCGCCCCTGATCGCACTCCGCCTCACGCGGCCACAGGACCGGCTTGTCTTCTGCGAATTGCATCCCGAAGAGCACGCCGCCCTCACGGTTGCCGTCGGTCACGAACGCCGGGCGAGCATTGTCGAAGCCGACGGATGGACGGCGCTCAAGGCCGCCTTGCCGCCACCGGAACGGCGCGGACTGGTCGTGATCGACCCGCCATTCGAGGATGGCGGCGATTTCCGCCGCTTCGAGGAAGGGTTGCAGGAGGGCAACCGCCGGTGGCCGTCCGGCACCTATTTCTTCTGGTACCCGATCAAGGACGCCCATGAGGTCGAGCGTTTCGTCAAACGCATCGCCCGCCTCGGCATTCCGAAAATTCTTCGTGCCGAGTTGACGGTCGGCGACCTCGCGATGGACAGGCTCGCCTCCTGCGGGCTGCTGCTGGTCAATCCGCCCTGGACGCTGGAACGCGAGCTCGAAACAATCATGCCCGCACTTGCGCGCTTGCTCGGAAACGATGGCTCCGCCCGCTACCGTCTTGACCGGCTCACGGTCTGACACTCTCCTTTCCACCTTTCACGGGATGACGTAGGAATCGCGGGCGTCACGAAGGCGGCCGCCTGAAAAAACTGCCCCGTGACCAGAGGGAACAGACAAGGAGTGGGGGCTATGCCGACGACCGGCACAGTGAAGTTCTTCAATAACGACAAAGGATTCGGGTTCATTCGGCCCGACGATGGAAGCCGTGACGTGTTCGTGCATGTGTCGGCAGTGACAGGCTCCGGCCTCGGAGCCTTGACGGAAGGCCAGCGCATTTCTTTCGACGTGGAACCGGACAAGCGTGGCAAAGGACCGAAGGCGATCAATCTCAACCGCGCCGACTGAACGCCCTTCGCCGAACAGCTATGAAAAATGCAAAAGCCCCGACCTCGCGGCCGAGGCTCAGCTTTTCAAGCCGCCGTCCGGCTAGAATTTATAGTTGAGCGCGGTGCGGACGATATTGGCGTCGAACGACGCGCGCGCCTGACCGAGCGTAGTCGTATAGGTCTCGCGCCCGAGATCGACATAGAGATACTCGAGGCGAGCCGTAATATTCGGAGCGATCATCGCCTCCACGCCCGCACCGAGCGCGTAACCGACATGCGTCTGTTCGTTCGAGAGGCCCGCGAACGAAACGTCGCCACGGCCATAGGCCAAGCCGGCGGTGCCGTAAGCGAGATAACGATCCATCGCGTAACCGAGCCGGCCGCGCACCGTGCCCAGATAATCGAGGCCGAATGTACCGGCCGCGCCCGATCCTTCGATCCCGCTGATCGCGATGTCGCTTTCGAGACCCGCCAGCAGACCGCTCGCGTACTGGAAATTGTAACCGGCCTGCAGACCGATCAGATACCCGCTCGGGTCCGCACCCATCGCGCTGCCCCAACCCCAGCCGGCATTGCTGCCCACATAGAAACCGGTCCAGTTGAACAACTGAGCCGGAGGCGGGCCGTAGTAAGGCTGCGCTCGCCGTCCCATGTCCGCCGCGAGGGCCGGCGCACCGGCCATGGTCGCTGCAGCCGCCGCCAACAGCAGTCTCTTCATTGCATTCTCCTTCGTCACGACCGTCCCGGATCGGTGCCGTTGGGCAAAAGCTAAACTTTTAAGGGATCGAGAAACCTTAACGCGCGAGCAAGGATTCGGCTTTCCTTGATTCTACGCTTAATAATTGGTTGAGGGCGGCTAACGCGCGACCGAAAATGTTCAGAAGCGTGGCAAGATCGAGTCCATGGAACTTCAATCTCATTCGGCACTGGTAACCGGCGGAGCGAAGCGGATCGGGCGCGCCATCTCGCTTTGTCTCGCCGGGGCAGGCTATGCAGTCGCCATCCACTGCAACCGCTCGGAAGACGAAGCGCAATCGCTGATGCAGGAGATCGAACGCGCAGGTGGACGCTGCGCAGTCTTGCCGGGCGATCTCGCCGACAATTCTGTCGCCGAGCGGCTGGTCGCAGACGCCGGCAAGACGCTCGGCCCGCTCACGCTGCTGGTCAACAACGCCTCGGTGTTCGAGGAAGATGGCGTCGAGTCGCTGTCTTCGGAGCGCTGGAACCGGCAGATGGCGATCAATCTGGCCGCGCCGGTATTTCTCGCCAGAGCTTTCGCCGCCCAGGCGCCCGCGGGCCGATCGTCCATCGTCAATGTCCTCGATCAGCGCGTCTTCAAGCCGACGCCGCTCTTTTTCTCCTACGCGGTCAGCAAGGCCGCGTTGCACAGCGCGACCCATATGCTCGCGCAGGCGCTCGCGCCCGGCATTCGCGTCAATGGCGTTGCGCCCGGCCCGACCCTGCCAAGTCCGCGGCAAAGCGCGGATGACTTCGCGAACCAGAGTGCGCGGCTTCCGCTCGGACGCAATGCGAGCGCCGACGATGTGGCGCGTGCCGTGCTCTATCTCGCCTCCGCCGACGGCGTGACGGGAACGGTCATTCCGGTCGACGGCGGCCAGCATATCGCCTGGCAGACCCCCGAGATCAGCGGCATACGCGAATAGGGCGTGATCCCGAAAAGTGGGTACCGGTTTTCGGAAAGATCACGCCCAAATAACAATTTTCCGCACTGGCCCTCGCTGGGCCAAATGCCTAGTTTCGGCGCATGGAGCGCAAGCGAGACCTCGATCCTGAAAATCTGGCCGACGCTTCGGCTGTTCCCGAACCGTCCGAGACGGAGGACGCCGAGGACGTTTCGATTCTGGAACTCGAGCTCGCGAGCGACCCCGTCGAGGAGCCGTCAGCGGAAAGCGTCGAGACCGGCCGCGAAGTCATTCTTCGTTGCGCCAAGCTCGCGCCGCGCGGAGCGGGCGTCTACCGCATGCTCAACCGCAAGGGCGACGTGCTCTATGTCGGCAAGGCCAAGAACATCAACAAGCGCGTTCTTTCCTACACGCGCACCGGTCTTGAGAACCGCATCGCCCGCATGGTCTCGGCGACCACGGCCATGGAGTTCGTCTCGACTTCGACCGAGACCGAAGCGCTGCTGCTCGAAGCCAATCTCATCAAGCGATTTCGGCCGCACTTCAACGTGCTGCTGCGCGACGACAAGTCGTTTCCGTACATCCTGATCACCGGCGGCCATCCGGCGCCGCAGATCACAAAGCATCGCGGCGCGCGCAACCGTAAGGGCGACTATTTCGGGCCTTTTGCCGCCGTCGGCGCGGTGAACCGGACGATCACCGCGCTTGAGCGCGCCTTTCTCCTGCGTTCCTGCGCCGATTCCGTGTACGAGAGCCGCACGCGGCCTTGCCTGCTGTTCCAGATCAAACGCTGCTCCGGTCCGTGTACCGGCGAAATCGCGCTCCCCGACTACAATGTGCTCGTTGAGGAAGCGCGCGATTTTCTTTCGGGCCGCAGCCGCGCCGTGAAGGAAACGCTCGCCAGGGAAATGGAAGAAGCGTCGGAAGCGCTGAACTACGAGCGCGCCGCCGCTTTGCGCGACCGCCTCGCTGCGCTCTCTGCCATCCAGTCGCATCACGGCGTGCACCCGCGTTCCATCGAACAGGCCGACGTATTCGCTGTTCACCAGGAAGGCGGCATCACCTGCATCGAGGTGTTCTTCATCCGCAATTTCCAGAACTGGGGCGACCGCGCCTACTACCCGCGCGCCGACCGCAGCTTCGGGCCGAGCGAAGTGCTCGAAAGTTTCCTCGCCCAATTTTATGAAGACAAGACAGCGCCGCGCTGCGTGCTGCTTTCGCACGACATCGAAGAGCGCGATCTGCTGACCGAGGCGCTGACCACGCGCTCGAGCCACCGCGTCGAAATCACGGTCCCGCAGCGCGGAGACAAGCGGGCGCTTGTCGATCACGCGCTGGTCAATGCGCGCGAGGCGCTGAGCCGCCGGCTCGCGGAATCATCGACGCAACTGCGTGCGCTAAGGGGACTCGCCGAAGCCTTCGGATTGCCGCAGCCCCCGCGCCGCATCGAGGTTTATGACAACAGCCACGTCAGCGGCTCGAATCCGGTCGGCGTCATGATCGTCGCGGGCGCCGAAGGCTTCGTGAAGAACCAGTATCGCAAATTCAACATCCGCTCCGAAGACCTCACCCCCGGCGACGATTACGGCATGATGCGCGAAGTGTTGCGCCGCCGCTTCGCGCGCCTCGTGAAGGACGCGCCGCGCTCGGAAGACCCGGATTCGCCCTGGCCCGACGTCGTCATTCTTGACGGAGGGCCCGGCCAGCTGAGCGCGGCGCGCGAAGTAATGGCCGATCT
>JAICQA010000177.1 GCA_025929595.1 Xanthobacteraceae bacterium | reverse complement strand
TGCGACCTCGTCGGCGCGTCCGGGCTCGGCTCTGAAATCGCGATCGAAGGAAAGTTCGTCGGCCACGCGTTCTTTCAAGCCTTCGCCGCGTGCTTTGGCAAGCTCGCCTTCAAGCCGCCGTGATCGCTGGCTTTCCGCCGCAGAACCCGAGACCGCTTTCGCGCCGCACCGCGTCGCCCGCTTGACGGCAGCACCCGATTGGGTTCTGATTTTTTGTCGCAACCGAGCATCGGCCCGCGGCATCGGGGCCGCTGCGTCCTGAATGGCCTCGCTTGCAATGGCGTCACTCGCAAGGCGTCTCCCTGACAATCCGGAAGTATTGAGGCTGCGCGATTCCGGCGGTGCCGCGTGCTTGCGCGCAATACCCGAAGGAAAGATCGATGGCTAGCGGTACTGTGAAGTGGTTCAACGGGCAGAAGGGCTACGGATTCATCCAGCCGTCCGATGGCGGCAAGGACGTGTTCGTCCATATCAGCGCAGTCGAGCAGGCCGGCCTGTCCACGTTGAACGAAGGGCAGAAGGTCACCTACGACGTCGTCACGACCGATCGCGGCAGGACCGCGGCCGGCAATCTGAAGGCCGGCTGATCCGCTGAGTCCGCGCGCGGCCTGCCGCGCGCCCTGTCGTGCCCGGCAAGCCGCGTTCCGTCGCGGCTGCGAAGCGTGGTCTGTCGCCCGCGAGTCTTTCATGCTTGCCGGGCACAGGCGCCTGGCGGATAGTCTGCGGACAGCAAATTCCGTTTCAGGGAGGATGCCCATGAGCAAGTCCGCTTCGCTCGCGACGGCTACGGATTCGCCGCTCCGCATCAAGCGCGTGGGCGTCTTTCTCGGCGCCGAGATCACCGGCATCGATCTCACCAAGCCGCTCGATGCGGCGACGGTCGAAGCCCTCAAACAGGCGCACGCGCAATATGAGGTGATCGTGCTGCCGAACCAGAAGATCGGCTCCGACGACCTGATGCGCTTCGGGCGTTATTTCGGCGAGCTGACGGTGCATCCGTTCTCGACCAACGCGGCCGCCAATCCCGAGTTGATCGTCTATGACAACAAGGAAGGCAATCCGCCGGCCGCGACCGACGTCTGGCATACCGACGAAACCTTCCGCGAGGAACCGCCGATGGGCACCATGCTCTGCTCCAAGATCGTGCCGGAGCTCGGCGGCGACACGATGTTTTGCAGCATGACCGCGGCCTATGACAGTCTGTCCGACCGCATGCAGCATTTCATCTCGGGTCTGGAAGCGGTGCATGACTTCAAACCGTTCAAGGCGCTCTTTGCCGAGAGCGAGGAAGGCTGGAAGAAGCTGCGGCACTTCGAGGAGATCTACCGGCCGGTCGTTCACCCGGTGGTGCGCGTCCATCCCGTGACCGGCAAGAAGGCGGTCTTCGTCAATCCGCAGTTCACGCTGTTCATCAAGGGAATGGAGGAACGCGAGAGCCGCGCGCTGCTCGACACGCTGTTCCGCCTCACCGCCATCAATGAAATTCAGTACCGGCACCGCTGGGAGCCCGACATGCTGGTGTTCTGGGACAACCGTTCCGCCCAGCATGCCGCGGTGCACGACTACTATCCGCAGCGGCGCCTGATGGAGCGCGTGACGGTCAAGGGCGACCGCCCGGTCGGCGCGAGCGAGGCGGCTAAGACGTCTGAACTGCGCAAGTTCAAGATGCCGCCGCTCTCGAGCTTCGACAAAAGCCGCGCGCAGCGCCAGTTCGAGCGCAAGTAGCGCGTTCGGGAAACGCTCCCTGCGCAAAACGCCCGGTTGCGCGCGTCAGGTGGATGCGGTTCACTTTGCATCCATTCGAGCGGGGTCAACCCGCCGGGTCACAGGGAGGTTTCAGCATGGTGTCCAAACTTATTGCGCCCGCCCTCGGCGCGGCGCTGTTGTTCGCGGCGGGCGCGGCGTCGGCCCAGACCGTCGGCATGGCGACGAGCTCTGCGGGCTCGCTCTATCATACGCAAGGTTCGGCCATGGCGCCGATCTTGCTGGAGAAGGGCAAGATCGAAGTCCGCATTCAGCCCTTCGCGAGCCCGAACATCCACTTGCCGGCGATCAATGCCGGCCAGATCGAGTTCGGTCTCTGCAACATCTATGAGCTTCACCTCGCGCTCGAGGGCGAGGATTTCTTCAAGGGCAAGAAGAATTCGAACCTGCGGCTGGTCACCATCACCGGCCCGCTGCGTTCGGCGATTTTTGTAAAGAAGGACTCGCCGATCAAAAAGCTCGCCGATCTCAAGGGGCAGCGTCTCGGTTGGGGTTTCGCCCAGCAGAATATCATCATGCCGCTCTGGCTGTCGCATCTCGACGCGGTGGGCCTGAAGGAATCCGACGTCACGCAGGTCCCGGTGCCGACCGTTGTGCGCGGCGCCGACGATTTCGCCGCCGGCAAGACGGACGCCTTCCTGTTCGCCGTCGGCTCGGCCAAAGTGACGGAAGTCGACGCCTCGGTCGGCGGCCTGCGCGCGCTCGACCTCGACGACAACGCAGCGACCAAGGCGGCTTTCAAGAAGCATTTCCCGCCCGCCTATGTCCTGGAGGTGCAGCCTGCCAAGGGCGTTGCCGGCATCGAGGCGCCGACGGGGATCATGGCCTACGACGCCACCATGGTGACGCATGCCAACGCGCCGGAGGATGTCGTCTATCGCGTGACCAAACTTCTGCACGAGAACGCCGAAGCGGTCGCGAAAAGCACGCCCGCGCTGCGCGGCTTTGCGGCCGGCGGCATGGCGAAGAAGACCGATCTCGCCGAGTATCATCCGGGCGCGATCAAATACTACAAGGAGAAGGGGCTCTGGCCGAAGTGATCGGCCGGCGGCTCCATGAGCACCACGCATGAAACGGCACCGGGTCCCGCAGGGGCCCGGTTCTTTTTGCAGCTCAATTCGGCGCTCGCGATCCTGCTCGTCGCCGCGTCCGTTGCCTGGGCAGTCGACCTCTATCGCATGGTCGGGCTCGTCCTGTTCATGGAGCAGTACGTCTCGGGCATTCTCGCGCTCGCTTTTCTGCTGCTGTTCTTCGGCGTGCCTGCGCGCGTAGGCGAGCCGCGCGCCGTTCCGCCCTGGTATGACATCCTGGCCGGCCTCACGGGCTTCGCCGCTGCTGGCTATATCGCGGTCAATTTCGTCGATCTTGGCACGCAGATGTTCTTTGCGCCGCTCGACGGCTTGATCGCCTCAGCGGTCGTTGTCGTGCTGGCACTTGAAGGCATTCGCCGCACGGTCGGCTGGCCGCTCGTCGTCACCGTCCTGGTCTTTATCGCTTACGGACTGCTCGGGCATCTGATCCCGGGCATCATGTCGGCGCGCGAAACCGGCGCGATGCAGCTCATCTACTATCTCGGCTTCGACTCGAACGCAGTCCTCGGCACGCCGATCATGATCGCGGCCACGATCGTCATCGCCTTCGTCCTGTTCGGCAACCTGCTCGACGCCACCGGCGGCGGCGAGTTCTTCAACGACATTTCGGTCGCCACGATGGGCCGCTATCGCGGCGGCTCGGCCAAGATCGCGGTGGTGAGCTCGGCGCTGTTCGGCACGATCTCGGGCAGCGCGGTGGCCAACGTCGTCTCCGGCGGCATCGTCACGATCCCGATGATGATCCGCGCCGGCTACAAGAAATATCAGGCGGCCGCGATCGAAGCGGTCGCCTCCACCGGGGGCAGCATCATGCCGCCCGTGATGGGTGCGGCCGCCTTCGTCATGGCGGAATTTCTGCAGATCTCCTACGGCGAGGTGATGGTGGCCGCCGCCATTCCAGCCATCCTCTATTTTGCGGTGCTGTTCATCGTCTCCGATCTGGAAGCCGCGCGCGCCGGCATCGCGCGCATCGAAGAGTCGCTCATTCCGCGCGTGCTGTTCGTGCTCCGTCATGGCTGGCACTTCACGCTGCCGTTCGCCACGCTGGTCTATGCCCTGTTCTGGATGAATTTACAGGCCGAGGAGGCCGCGCTCTATTCCTGCGTCACGCTGCTCCTGTGCACGTTCATTTTCGGCTATCGCGGCAAGCGGCCGAAGTTTTCCGCACTCGTCGGCGCGGTCCGCCGCACCGGCTACGGTGTGCTCGACATCATCATGATCTGCTGCGGCGCCGGCATCGTGATCGGCGTGCTGGCCGTCACCGGTCTTGCCTTCGGCCTTACGCTGATCCTTGTCACCTTCGCCAAGCACAGTCTTCTGCTGCTGCTCGTGCTGGCGGCGGTCATCTCAACCATCCTCGGCATGGGCATGCCGACGGTTGCCGTCTATGTGCTGCTCGCGGCCTTGATCGCGCCCGCGCTGTCGGAGGCGGGCGTCATGCCGCTCGCGGCGCACATGTTCGTTCTCTATTTCGGCATGATGTCGTTCGTCACGCCGCCGGTTGCCGTCGCCGCCTTCGCCGCCGCCAGCATCGCCAAGACCGACCCGGTTCGCACCGGCTTTGAAGCCATGCGCTTCGGCTGGGTGGCTTACATCGTCCCGTTCCTGTTCGTTTACTCCCCGACACTGATCATGGACGGCAACCCCCTCTATATCGCCTTCGATTTCGTGACGGCACTCGGCGGCATCTGGCTGATGTCGATGGGCGTCGTCGGCTACAGCCTGCGGCCGATCGGCTGGTTGATGCGCGTGGCCTATGCCGCCGCGGGCGCGGCGCTTCTCGCACCGCTCGCGCTGTCCGAATATGTCATCTACGGCAACGTCGCGGGGCTCGTGTTCGGTGCGCTGCTGCTCGGGCGGGAATATGCCGAGCGAAGCCGGGGCCGCGTGGCGCTGGAAACCGGGCCCGCGGATCGCGGCAGAACGGCGGCTTGAAGGGCCCGGATCGTCCTGCTAGAGCAACGCCCTCGATCGATCCAGTCGGAGCGTAGCGCAGCCCGGTAGCGCACCTGCTTCGGGAGCAGGGGGTCGCAGGTTCGAATCCTGCCGCTCCGACCAGTTTCCCGCACAATCCGGCGCCCGCGGCGGCTACCTTTTTTAACGCGGAGCCTATATGCAGTGCCCGAACCGCGCGCAGCGATCTGCGCGGACATCCGCGCGCACGGATGGGGCGTAGCCAAGTGGTAAGGCACCGGATTTTGATTCCGGCATTCCCTGGTTCGAATCCAGGCGCCCCAGCCAGCACCGGCGCCTAGCGCGCGGCAGCGGCAGACCTTATCAGTTCCGCGCCCTTTTCGCCGATCATCAGAGCGGTTGCATTGGTGTTGGCGGAAGTGATCGTCGGCATCACAGAGGCGTCGATAACGCGCAGTCCTTCGACGCCGCGTACACGCAGGTTCGGGTCGACCACCGCGCATTCGTCCTTGCCCATGCGGCAGGTCCCGACGCAATGAAAGACGGTACCGCCGCCTGTCCGGGCAAAATCCAGCAAGTCTTCATCGGTCTCCGCCGCCGGACCTGGTACGATCTCTTCGCTCCACAAGTCGCGAAACGCCGGCTGTCGATAAATTTCGCGCAGCATTCGCACGCCCGCCACCGCGGTCTTGCGGTCGACTTCCGTGTCGAGATAGCGCGGCTCGATCTTCGGCTGCTCGAACGGGTCCGCCGAGCGAATAGCGATGCGCCCGCGCGACTGCGGATGGCACTGCCAGACCGACGCGGTGAAGCCCGAATAGTCGTGCAGCGGCATCCCGGGCTTGTCGACCGAGAGCGGCATGACATTGAATTGAACGTCTGGACGTCCGTTTTTTGCGATCGATGTGCAGGCAGCGCCGCCGACCTGGCCCGCACCGACCGTCAACGGGCCGCGGCTCTTGAACAACCATTGCAGGCCCATCTTCACCAGCTCGACCGGGTTGCGAACGGCATCATTGAGCGAGCCCTTGCCCTTGAGTTGAACGATCGTGCGCACCTGGTAGTGGTCTTGCAGATTCTCGCCGACGCCCGGGAGATCGGCGACGACCGGAATTCCGTGCTGGCGCAGAAGCGCGGCGGGACCGATGCCCGACAACTGAAGTATCTGTGGCGACTGAATTGCTCCCGCCGACAGGATGACCTCCGCGC
>JAICQA010000029.1 GCA_025929595.1 Xanthobacteraceae bacterium | reverse complement strand
TCACGCGGCGCGCCTGCCGTTTCGTCGAAGCCATGGTCGATCTCCCGGAATCAATTGGTCAGTTGCCGGGGTACCGGCGCATCCCCCAACGCGCGCGAAAACCCTTCGTTTCAGCCCGTGCGTTCTAACAAAAAGCGCGGCCCGCGCCACGCGACATTCGATCAATCCACCGCCCTGATGGCGGCCGGCTGAGGCCCGCCGGTGGCCCAGTCGAGCAGTTCGACGGTATGGACGACGGGTATCGAGGTTCCGAGGCCGATCTGGGTCAGGCAGCCGACATTGCCGGTGGCGACGATCTGCGGGTCGGTGCTTTCGATATTGCGCACCTTGCGCTCGCGCAGCCGATCCGAGAGCTCCGGCTGGAGCATGTTGTAGGTCCCCGCCGAACCGCAGCAGAGGTGCCCCTCGGGTACGTCCCGCACCTCGAAGCCGGCGTCCGCAAGCAACGCCTTCGGCTGCTGCATAATTTTCTGACCGTGCTGCATGGAGCAGGCCGAGTGGTAGGCGACCCGCAGCCGGCGCGGCATGCGGGCCGGCGGCAGGCCGATCACCGCCAGATATTCCGAAACGTCGTGCGTGAGCGCCGAGATGCGCGCCGCCTTGCTCGCATAGTCGTGGTCGAGGCGGAGCATATGGCCGTAATCTTTCACCGTCGTGCCGCAGCCCGACGCCGTGATCAGGATCGCGTCGAGCCCCTCGCCGTCGAGCTCGCGCGTCCAGGCGTCCACGTTGTTGCGCGCCGAGGCGAGCGCTTCGTCTTCGCGGCCCATGTGATGGGTGAGCGAGCCGCAGCAGGCTTCGTTCTCGGCCAGCACTACTTCGATGCCGTTCCGGTTGAGAAGCCGGATCGTGGCTTCGCGGATCGACGGCTTCAGCACGGGATCGACGCAGCCCGACATGAGCGCCACGCGCCCCCTGCGCTCGCCCTCGGCGGAAAAGACCGCGCGACGGCCGAGCCGGTGCTTCGACCGCGACGGTAGAAACCATGGCGCGAGGCGGAGCATGGCCGTGATCCGCTTTAGGCCGAGGACCTCAAACAGGCCCATGAACGGTTTCGCGAAACGCGCCAAGGCAACCGTGTTGCGAAAGGCAGTCGGGTTCGGCATCGCGACCGCGAGCCAAGCGCGCAGGAAGCGATCGAACAGCGGGCGCTTGTAGGTCTTCTCGATATGCGCGCGCGCGTGATCGACGAGATGCATGTAGTGGACGCCCGACGGACAGGTCGTCATGCAGGACAGGCACGAGAGGCAACGGTCGATGTGTTTCGTGACTTCCGCGTCGGCGGGGCGGTCCTGCTCCAGCATCTCCTTGATGAGATAAATGCGGCCGCGCGGGCTATCGAGTTCGTCGCCGAGCAGCACGTAGGTCGGGCAGGTCGCAGTACAGAATCCGCAGTGCACGCAGGCGCGCAGGATCTTGTCGGCCACCGCAATCTGCGGATCGGCAAGCTGGATGAGGGAAAAGTTCGTCTGCATGTCTTCAGAAGTTGATTCAATCCGCCGGTCGCGGCCGCCCGGCGTCAAAAATCGGGAGTCGCACCAGAGACTTAGCAGAAGCCGCGAAAGTTTCGAATCGGCCCCGGCTGCGGTCCGCCGTTCACAATCCGATTCAAGTGGCGCCCGCAGTCGAAAACCTGTTTGGGCCCGCCTTTGGGCGCTTTTCAGTGTATCGGGGCGCGATCGCGGGCGTCTACCGCCGGCCGCGGCGTAGGCGGCTGCGGCGGTTCAATGCCCCGCCTGCGCCGCCATAGCCACCGCATGAACCCGCCCTTGGCCGCGAGCGGAAGGTCCTTGTCGCTCACGATGCGGGCGCCTCCGGGGCGATGCTCCAGTACGATCTTGCGCTCGTGGAAAGCCTCAAGCTCCGGCCGGTGCCCGACACTCAGAATAGTCGTGCCGGGCAGCTTCGTTTCGATGAGGTCCATCAATTCGCGCTGGCTCTCCTTGTCGAGAGCGGCCGTCGACTCATCCATCACCAGAATGTCCGGCGCGTGAATAAGAAGCCGCGCGAAGGCCACGCGTTGCTTCTCGCCGCCGGAGAGAGTTTGGTCCCACGGCCCTTCCTCATCGAGCTTGTCGAGATGCTCTGACAGGCCGACCGCCTCGACGGCCTCGCGCACCTTGGCGTCGTCGACTTCCTCCGCCGACATCGGATAGATGACCGCGCGACGCAGCGCGCCCAGTGGAATGTACGGACGTTGCGGCATGAGAAACATATCGGCGCCGGGCTGCACGGAGATTTCGCCGTCGCCCCACGGCCAGAGACCCGCAATGGCGCGGACCAGCGTGCTCTTGCCGCTACCCGACTCGCCGACGAACAGCACCTTCTCTCCGGGCGCGATCGAGACGTCGGCGTCGCCCACGACCACGACGCCGTTGTCGAGCGTGACGGACACGTCCTTGAGCTGCAACGCGACGCCGGCCGGCGCCTCACCGCGCTTGATGCGGCCAAAGCCTTCGGAGGCTTCGGCCCGCTCGAGGCCGTCGAGCGAGACAAGCAGCGACGCGACGCGGCGGGCCGACGCCGACCAGTCGGCAAAGCGCGGGTAGTTGTCCACGAGCCAGTTGAACGCGGTCTGCACGATCACGAACGCCGAGGCCGCCTGCATCACCTGTCCGAGGCTCATGCTGCCGTCGAGAAACTTCGGCGCGGACAGGATCACCGGAATCACCGGTGCGACGAGGAAGCTCGTCTGCGCGACCGACGTCGTGCGCATGTATTGACGCATGACCTCGCGCCAGCGCGCGATCACCTTGTCGAGGGCCGCGGTGAGACCGCTCTTCTCCTCTTCCTCGCCGGCGATCAGCGCGATGCTCTCGCCGTTCTCGCGCAGGCGCGTCAGCGCGTAGCGCAGCTCGGCCTCGGATTGCATCTTCCTTTCCGAGGCGATGACGTAGCGCCGGCCGATCCACACCATCGCGCCGCTCGCGATGACGGCATAGACGACCGCCGCGATGACCAGGAAGCCGGGAATCGTCACGGCCGACTGTCCCAGCGGAATCGTCAGATCGCCGCCCACGACCCAGAGCACGGCGATGAAGGTCGCCGCCGACAGAAACGCGGCCAGCAGACCCGAGCCAAAATCGATCGGCGCCTCGGTCGCGACGCGGGTGTCCTCGGCGATTCTGTGTTCCGGATTGTCGTGATCGCCGGAGACGAGATTGAGGTGATAGTAGTGACCGCGCGCCAACCAGCGATCGACGGCGGTCAGGCTCAGCCAGCGGCGCCAGTCGCGCTGGATCGTCGTACGCGCGTAAACGATCGCAACCGCCAGGCCGATGCTGGCGAGCGCCAGCGGAAAGAAAACGATCGCCTGAAAGAGCACGTCGCCGGCATTGCGTTGCTCGAGTGCGTCGAAAATCTCGCGATTCCAGACGTTGATTCGATACTGGACATAAACCTGCGCGACGACGATCGCGGCCAGTGCCGCGGTCAGGAGCCAGGCATGTGCGCGCCGGGTACCGGTCCAGTATTCCCTGCCGGTTCGCCAGAACCGCCGAAGCAACGAACGGCGCTTCGCGCTCTCGATGTCCGTTTCCGCAGGCATGGCCGTACACCGTGCCGTATCAACGCAGTGCGGCAGCGCTCTACAAGCCACGAGCGGTTGAAAGGTTCCGCGCCTAAATGCCGGCGTACATTCGCCCCGGATTCAAAATTCCCTTGGGGTCGAAACTTTCCTTCAGGCGCTTTGAGATGGCGGCCATGCCCGGCTCGAGCGGCTCGAAGACCTGTGCGCTCGCTCGCACCGCCGGGTCGGCGCGCATCAAGAGAGCGTGACCGCGGCCGGCAAGCGCCGAACGCACCGCCCATTCCTCGGCCGCCTTGCCCGGCATGCGAACCCACAGCAAGCCGCCGGCCCAGTCGAAGAAAATTTCGGCCTTCGCGGACGCACGGATTGCGGCCGCAACACGCGGCGCCTCGGAGGGTGAGGTGGAGACGCGCCAGACCGGGTTTTGCGTCTCGCCGGCAAAGGGCGCCGCGTCGCGCATCGCGCGCCAGAAGTTGCGCGAGTCGCGCGGACCGAGCTTGCCGAGTTCGCCGAACGGCGCGAGCAGCTTCTGGAGCTTGTCCTTGCGGTACGCAATCGAAACGGGGATGCCTTCGAGGCGCAGCGCGGTCACGGATTTACCAGCCGATGCGATCGGAATAATCGACAATTGCCGGGCGACATCGACGGGCAGGTGAACAGCGCCCGACACTTCGCAGGAGGAGCCCATCGCAACGCTCATCGCCTCGACTGCGCGCGTGTCATCGAGGCCAAGGACGAGCACGGTCTCGACCGCTTCGCCGCGCGGCACCACCTTGATTGTCGCCTGCGTGATGACGGCAAGCGTACCCCAGGAGCCGGCGAGGAATTTCGGCAGGTCATAGCCGGTGACGTTCTTCACCACGCGGCCACCGGCCTTGAACTGCTCGCCGCGGCCGGAGACGGCCCGAACGCCGAGGGCGAAGTCGCGCATGGCGCCGGCCTTGATGCGGCGCGGGCCGGACAGATTGACCGCGATCATACCGCCGAGCGTCCCCCTGCCCGGCTTGCCGCCGAGCAACGGCGCGCAGTCCATGGGCTCGAACGCCAATTCCTGCTCGTTCTTCGCAAGCGCTTTCTCGATCTCGGCGATGGGCGTTCCGGCCCTGGCCGAGAGGATGAGTTCTTCGGGCTCGTAGATTTCGATACCCGACAGTTTCGACAGATCGAGCGTCATGTCGGTCTGCGCCGCGCGGCCGATCGCGCGTTTCGATCCCTGCCCGACGATCTCGAGCGTCTTCTCCTCCGCGAGCGCACGGGCGACCGCCTCGGCTACGTCCTGCTCGTCGCGCGGCTTGAGAATGTCGGTCATCAGAACCGCGGAATGTCCGGAAACGGCACGTTGCCGCCATGCACATGCATACGGCCGAGTTCGGCGCAGCGATGCAGGGTCGGAAACACCTTGCCGGGATTGAGCAGGCCCTGCGCGTCGAACGCGCACTTCACGCGCTGCTGCTGATTGAGATCGGTCTCCGAGAACATCACGGGCATGAGGTCGCGTTTCTCGACGCCGACGCCGTGTTCGCCGGTCAGCACGCCGCCGACCTCGACACAGAGCCGCAGAATGTCCGCGCCGAATTTCTCGGCGCGCTCCAACTCGTCGGCCTTGTTGGCATCGTAAAGAATAAGCGGATGGAGATTGCCGTCACCGGCGTGGAAGACGTTCGCGACCTGTAAGCCGTATTGCTCCGACAGCTCGCGCATGCGCGCGAGCACAAGCGGGAGCTTGGCGCGGGGGATCGTGCCATCCATGCAATAGTAGTCCGGCGCGATGCGGCCGACGGCGGGGAACGCGGCCTTGCGGCCAGCCCAGAATTTCAGCCGCTCCTCTTCGGACGTCGACGCCCGCAGCACGGTCGAGCCGCAGGATTGCGCGATCTCGCTCACGCGATCGAGCAGATGATCGACTTCGGCCTCCGGACCGTCGAGTTCGACAATGAGCAACGCCTCGACATCGAGCGGGTAGCCCGCGTGAACGAAGGCTTCGGCGGCATGAATCGCGGGCCGATCCATCATTTCCATGCCGCCGGGGATAATGCCGGCGCCGATGATCCTGGCGACGCAATCGCCCGCCTGTTCCGAAGTCGGAAAACCGACGAGGACCGCGCGCGCGGTCTCGGGCTTCTTCAGGATGCGCACGGTGATCTCGGTCACGACGCCGAGCGGCCCTTCCGAGCCGCAGACGAGCGCAAGCAGATCGTAGCCGCCGGAATCGAGATGCTTGCCGCCGATGCGGACGATCTCGCCGTCGATCAGCACCATCTCGACGCCGAGAATGTTGTTCGTGGTCATGCCGTATTTCAGGCAATGCACGCCGCCGGAATTTTCCGCGACATTGCCGCCGATCGAGCAGGCGATCTGCGACGAGGGATCGGGCGCGTAATAGAACCCTTCGTTTGCAACCGCGTTCGAAACGCCGAGATTGGTGACGCCCGGTTGCACGACAGCAACACGGTTTGCGTAATCGATTTCGAGCACACGATTGAATTTGCTCAGGCCCAGCAGCACGCCGTCGCCGAGCGGCAGCGCGCCACCCGAGAGCGACGTACCGGAGCCGCGCGGCACGACCTTCACGCCATGCTCGTGGCAATAGCGCAGGACGCGCGAGACCTGCTCGGTGGTCTCGGGCAAGACCACGACCATCGGCAATTGGCGGTACGCCGTGAGGCCGTCCGACTCATAGGGACGCATGCCGACTTCGCTGTCGATCACGCCCTCGCCGGGCACGATCCCGCGCAATGCCGCGACGATCTCCGCGCGGCGGGCGAGCACGTCCTGATCGAGGGCGGGCATTGCGACCATGTGGTTCTCCAAACCGCAGGGTAGCAGATCGGGCGCATGCAAGTCGCGCGTTCAAAGCGGCGCAAAACAAAGCGCCCGGCAATGCCGGGCGCCAGGTCTTCGTCGGGAGGTAATTCAGTTGCTCTTGGATGCGGCGGTCTCGGTGCTTGCCGCCGGTTTCACCGGCGCTGAAGCCGTGGTCTGCGGCGCCATGTCCTTCACGGGCGGCTTTGCGCGCGCGGTCTCCGCCGGCTTTGCCGGCGTGGAAGCCGCCGCCGGCGACGCCGCGTCCTTCCCGGACTCCTTCGCAGTTTCCTTGGCCGTTTCCTTCGCGGGCTCTTTCGCCTCGGCTGCCTTCTCGCCTGCGGCCGTCCCGCTTTCCTTGTCTTTCGATTCCTGCTTGGGGCTTTGCGCGGTGCTTGAGCTACGACCGCCGCCGATCGAGCGAATGTAGCCGATCGACTGCGAATGCAGCGCCGGCGACTTGTCGATGTCGGTGTGACCGATCTCGCCGCGGCGCGACAAATCGACGTTGCTGAGCGATCCGCGGAAGCCCGGACCGCGGCCGATCGACGTGCCCCAGCCGTTGGTCGAGGAGTAGAAGTTCACGACGCGCGAGACATTGCGGCCCACGCTCATGGGCGAGGTCGGATCGAAAGTGATGATCAGCGGCACCCTGATGCCGAAATCGTCAAGGCGCGCCGCCATGCTGAAGGCGTCGTTGGCGCCGAGCGAATGGCCGACGATCACCACATTCTCGCGAATGCCGCGGCGATGACGGTCGCCGATCTGCTCCGCGAGCGCGCCATACTCACTGTGATTATGGACGCTGGCGTGAATGCCGGCGCGGTTGAGCTTGGTGTTCAGGTCGTCCATGCCGGTGGAGAAGATGTCCATGAAACCGCGCAGCAAATAGACATGCGTGCCGGTATTGCGGATGGCAGGCCTGCGTTTGGACGCCTGCGCAAGCTCGATCTCGCCCGCATTTGAGGGCTTTTCCTGTGCCATGGCCGGCGCGACCGCGAATGAAAAGGCGACCGAGGCCGCTGCCAAGATTCGTCCAAAGCGCATCATTGTTCGACCCGATTCAAGCTCGATATTTTGATTTCGACCGCAGGACTGCGTGCGGCGCCGTTACCTATTTACGGCAGCGTCCCGGCAGGCCGCTAGTCTGAGACGCTTCCAACACCGGTTTCGGGCGGAGATGTTGCGAAATTGCAACGGCAGTGTCGTGGCGGGACAACGCTGATCGACTAGTGAACCCAGGGGACGATGCGCGCCGTCCGTTCCATATAGGTCCGATACTGCTCGCCAAAGGCGTCGAGCATCAGCTTTTCCTCGCGCCCGACCCGGAACAAATAGAGCGTGCCGAAGCCGACGACGCCGGACAGGCCGGCCGCCCAGTTCGGCAGCAGCAGGAACTGCGCGACGGCCCAGAGGAAGAAGGCCGAATACATCGGGTGACGGACGTAACGATAGACGCCGCCGGTGATCAACTCATGTTTATCGCGGACTTCGAGCGACACCGACCAGTTCCGGCCGAGCTCCTTGTGGGTGCGCCAGAACAGCCAGAGCGAAAACAGACCCGTCGCGATACCGAACCACGCACCCACCGGGACAAAGGCGCGTTCGGCGAAGGCCGGAAATCCGGTGAACACATAGACGATCGGGATGATGCCGAGGCCGGTGAGCGAAATGCCGAGCAGCAGGATTTCGGTCCTGTCGCGCTGATCGGTCTTGATGGCGTTCTTGCGGACCTTGCGCTCGTGGGGGAAGCGAATCAGCCACCAGCCGACGACGCAGCAAACGAAGAAAATCTTGGCGACGGTCGGGGTCACGATGCGCTGCTCTTCTCGTCGAAGAATGAACCGGAGCGCTGTCCGCTTTCGACCAGCGCGGGATTGAAGCTGCCGTCGGGTGCGAAGGAATCCACGGCACCCGCGTGATACTCGACGCGTTGCGGCAATGCGATCGGCCCGCAGCACATCATGTAGTAGTCGTAATAGTAGCGCTGCTCGTTGCCCATGACGAATTGCCGGTGCACGCGGAAGAAGTCGCGTTTCAGGCCCTTGTAGGTCTCGGGCTTCAGCATGTGCTTGACACGCACGATCTGCACGACCGGCATCCCGGCCGGCGGCAGGTCGAGGTCCGTGACCGGATTCGATTTGTAGAAGTTGACGATGTCGGTCATCGCCTGAAACTCGACCCAGTAAAGGTCGGAATCGTTCGCGACCGCGGACACCGCCGCCTTCAGCTCGGCGGCCTTCGGATGCAAACCGATCTTCAGGAGCGAGGAGCCGATCGTCATGATGCGAACGGGCGCTCCTTTCGTGCCGAAGGCCGGATCGAGGCGTTTCGCACGCGCCGCCACATCGATCGCCTGAACGGCACCGAGACTGTGCCCGACGATCAGGATTTCATCCGCCGTCGATTGCCGCGCGACCTGCACCAGCTCGCGGGCAAAGCCGTCGAGCCGCTGATCGAGATGCACGCGCCGGCGATGCACGAGGTCGGAGGCGAAGTACCAGTCGTTCAGCAGATAGCCGATATAGAGCGGCTTCGGCGGCAGCGTCACCATGACGAAGGCGCAGGCCAGTCCGATGAGGACTGAAATAAGATCGCCGAGCGGAACGCCGCCGAGCAGGCGGCGGCTGATGTAGAAGCCGGCGAACCCCGCGATCAGCATCAGCACGTAGGGATAGAGAAAGAAGAGCGCGTAACGCCAGTTGGTGCGAAAATAGGCGAACAGCGCGCCGGACAAAACGAAATCGAGGAAGGCGAGCCAGCCGACATAGAAGCGGCGCAGGTTCGACATCTCGAAATCGGCGGCGATGATGTCGCCCCACCAGAACATGCGGTAGTCGGTGTCGACCTGCCAGTTCGGCCCGCGCGTCTTCAGCTTCCAGATCGCCGTGTAATTCTTCTCGTCGACGGACGGCGGCGAGAGGTCCGCCTTCACGTTCCACGCCGCCTCGAACAGCGGGAGCTCCTTCGAGAAGCGGCGATGATGCCCTTCCGGCCGGGAAACCTCGTAGCCGCAGACGAAAATGACGTCGCGCTTCTTGATCGGCTGCTGCATTCACCTGACCCCGGAACGGCGGGCGCTTATTTGCATCTTTTCCCGTCGAAGGCGACCGGAATTTACGGCTTGCCGACGATGATGACGTGAAGCCCCTTCGGGCCGTGCGCGCCGTTCAGCAGGACCTGCTCGATATCGGCGGAACGCGAGGCACCGGTGATCCAGTTGACCGTGCGCGGCATCTTCGCGCCGACCTTCTTGCGCAGCGCGTCCCAGACCGACTCGTAGTCGCCCACGATGTCCTTCGCCTCGAGCACAACGATATGGTGCTCGGGCAGGAAGTTGAGCGTGGTCGGATTGTCGCCGCCGGAGGTCAGCACCAGCGTGCCGGTCTCGGCGACGCCCCGGAAGGCATGCGAAACCGACGCAAGCTGATGGCCGTCGGAGCGGCCGGTCGTGACCTCAAGCGTCCCTTCCCGCTCCCACGGGACCGACGCGAGCAGCGGATCGGCGCCGCGGCGGACGGTCATAGGCAGATTTTTCGAACGCAAGTAAGCCGCGACCGCCGCCGGCACATCCTCGATCGACGCAATTTCTTCGGTCGAGCCATTCGCTTCGGCCAGCATGGCGCGGAAGAGATTGACGCGCCGGCGCGGCGGCTGCGCGCCGCGCTCCGGCACGACGCCACGCGGATGACGCGCAAGACGCTCGCCGGTCACGGTACGGCGCGGCGCTTCGCCGCCGCTCACGCCGAGCGAGCGGCGGATCGAGCCGAGCACGACATCGCGACCGCTCATTGCGCAGCCTCCGCTTTATCCTTCGCGGCGGCCTCGGCCGCACGGCGCGCGTTGGCGTCGGCCTCCGCGACTGCCTTCGCTTCCGCCTTTTTCCGCTTCGCCCATTGCACCTGGAACGTCTCGCGCTCCGGAATGGGGAAGTCGCGGTGCCGCGTCCAGCCGCCGGCGAACGGCAGCCAGTGCATGCGGCCGCGGTTGCCGCCGAACAACGCGAGAAAGCGCATCGCGCGCTGCGTCGCCCAGCGATAGAGACGCGGGCGGCGCGCAAAGAATGCCCAGAAGCCGAGCCCGGTGCGCACGGTCGCCGGCGAAAGATGACGCTCGAACTCGCGCTCGCGCCAGTGACGCATGAGCTTGGGCAACGGAATGCGGACGGGGCACACTTCCTCGCAGCGTCCGCAGAAGGTGGACGCGTTCGGCAAATGCCCGGCCTTGTCGACGCCGATCAGCGACGGCGTGAGCACGGCGCCCATCGGACCGGGATAGACCCAGCCATAGGCGTGCCCGCCGACGGCGCCGTAGACCGGGCAGTGGTTCATGCAGGCGCCGCAGCGGATGCAGCGGAGCATCTCGCGGAATTGGCCGCTCAGCATCGAGGAGCGGCCGTTGTCGAGCAGGACGACATGATACTCGCCGGGCCCGTCGGGATCGTCGGCGCGGCGCGGGCCGGTTGAGAAGGTGGTGTAGACCGAAATCTCCTGCCCGGTCGCGGAACGCGCCAGCACGCGCAGGATGGTCGATACGTCCTCCAGCGTCGGCACCACCTTCTCGATCGACGCCAGCACGACATGCGCCTTCGGCAGCGTCTGCGTGAGATCGCCGTTGCCTTCGTTGGTGACGATGACCGACGTGCCGGTCTCGGCAATCAGAAAGTTCGCGCCGGTGATGCCGACATCGGCCGCGAGGAATTTCTCGCGAAGCACGGCGCGCGCCTCGGCCATCAGCGAGGCGGGCTCGTCGAGATTGCGCTCCGGCGGCAAATCCGTGTGCACGCGGCGGAAGTCGGCCTCGATCTGCTCCTTGTTCAGGTGGATCGCCGGCGCGATGATGTGCGAGGGCGCCTCGTCGCGCAGCTGGATGATGTATTCGCCGAGATCGGTCTCGATCGGCACGATGCCCGCCTCGGACAAATGAGCATTGAGGCCGATCTCCTCGGCGATCATGCTCTTGCCCTTGGTGACCGTCTTCGCTTCGAGCCGCTTGCAGATGTCCAGAATAATCTTGCGCGCGTCCTCGGCGGTCGCGGCCCAATGCACATGGCCGCCGCTCTCTTTCACCCGCGCCTCGTAGGCTTCCAGGTAGAGATCGAGATGCGCGAGCGTGTGATCCTTGATGTCGCGCGCGAGATCGCGGAGCTGCTCGAACTCGGGCAGGCGGGCGGCGACCTGCGCGCGCTTGCCGATGAAGCCCGACTCGACCTTGCCGAGCGCGCGCTGGAGCTGCACGTCCTTGAGCGCGGCTTTCGCGTTGCCCTTGAACTGCGGCGAGGTGATGGGGACGCTCATGCCGCCTCCCCCTCATTAAGCAGCTTCTCGACGATCACCACGTCGCGCCATTGCCCGTCGAGTTTGGCGTGACGAATATAGGTGCCGACCTCGCGAAAACCGAGCGATTTCAGGAGTTTCAGGCTCGCCTGATTTTCTGGGAAGACGCGCGACAGCAGCTTCCAGTCGCCGCGCGCGCGCGCCGCGTCGAACAGCGCATTCAGCGCGACGCCGCCGAGGCCGTTGCCGCGCGCGTCGCGCGAGACATAAACGGAGAACTCGCGCACCCCGTCATAGCAGCGGCGCGGCCGATAGTTGAAGGCGCTGGCGAAGGCCGAGACGCGGCCGTCCTGCTCGACCACGACCATCGTGCGTTCTTCGTCGAACCAGCGCAGCACGTCCTTCTCGCCGCGCAGTTCGGTCTCAAACGTCGCGACGCGATCCTCGATGCCTTCATTATAGATGCGCGCGATCTCCGCCGCGTCCTCGCGCCGTGCGGTGCGTGCGAAAGGCGCGCTCATTGTCCGTTCACCTTCGGCTTTTCGCCGATCGCGGGCTCGTTGGTCATGCCCGCGAGCAATTCGGCGACGTGACGCGCGACCACGGGCTTGCCGAGGCGCTGAAGCTTGCCGGCCATGTTCATCAGGCAGCCGAGGTCGCCCGCGAGCAGCGTCAGCGCACCGGTCGCCGCGATGTTCTGCGCCTTCTTCTCGACGATCGCGTTCGAAACCTCGGGGTACTTCACGCAGAACGTGCCACCGAAGCCGCAGCAGACATCGGCGTCTTTCATCTCGGCGATGTGCAGACCGGCAATCGAATTCAGCAGCTTGCGCGGCTGCGCCTTGATGCCGAGCTCGCGCAGGCCCGAGCAGGCGTCGTGATAGGTGACGGTACCGTCGTAGAGCAGATCGACGCGTTCGACTTTCATCACGTCGACGAGAAAGCTCACCAGCTCATGGGTGCGCGCGCAGAGCGCGTCGACACGGCGCAGCCACTCCGGCTCGCCCGCGAACAGTTCGGGATAATGCAGCTTGATCATGCCGGCGCACGAGCCCGACGGCGCCACGACATAGTCGTACGCCTCGAACGTCTTGATCACCTTCTCGGCAATCGCGCGCGTCGTCCTGCGGTCGCCGGAGTTGAACGCCGGCTGGCCGCAGCAGGTCTGCGACGGCACCTCCACGTCGCAGCCGGCGTCTTCGAGCAGCTTGACGCTCGCGAAGCCGATCTTGGGACGGATCAGGTCGACCAGGCAGGTGACGAACAGCCCGACGCGCGGGCGCGAGCCGGTTTCAGCGGCCATACTCTACTTCCTTGCCGCAGAGCGGCGGACGGCTCCCAAAGGCGCAGGCAATCTGGCGCAGGGTCATGACGGGTTCAAGCGGCAAGAAATTCAGCGATCGGGCAGGAACACCTGCCGGATGAACTCGCGATAGGCGAGGATCTGGTTGGGCAGGATGGTGTCGTCCTTGAGCACCTTGCCGTTGACGATGCCGCCCTCGACGAGCGTCAGCGGCATGTCCGCCAGCACATCGATGTCGATCGCGATGCGCGGCGGGTAACGCTCGACGATGCGGCCGAGGCGGTCGCGAAACCGTGCGCGCCAGCGTCCGACGCCCATGCGGTTCAGCTCGCGAATCTCCTGGCTGAAGAGCTGGTCCTGATAGGCGTAGGACGCAGCAAGGCAGCCGGGATGCGCCGCGGGCAAATTCGACAGGACTTCCGCAAACAACTTCAGGCCGATGAGGAAGCTGTGCAGCGGGTCTTCATGCAATTCATCGGCGCGACGGAAAACGTCGTCGAGGATCGCCTTGTCGTGCTCGAGGTGGCGCAGGAGCAGTCCCTTCGCCAGTTCGCTCTTGTCCTTGAAGTGATAGAAGAAGCCGCCCTTGGTGATGCCGGCGGCGGCGATCAGTTCGTCGATCGAGGTTCCGGCGAATCCCTTCTGCAGGACGGCCGATTCCGCCAGTTCGAGCAGCCGCTCACGCGTTTCCTCGCCTTTTCGGGTGCGTTGGAGCATGGGCCTACTGTACCACGAGTACAGTCGCGACGTGCGACAGCCGTACCCGCCTGTGCCCGCGATCACGAGAGCGGCCGTATCGCCCTGATATTCCATTAGAAAATTAAGTGGGCCTGCTGGACCACGAGTTCACTAGTGCGGCCGGCACAAATCCTTAGGTTCCGCGTCCAGCTCGGCGCGCCGCGCGCGCCCCACCCCTTTCAAAATCGAATTTGCGGCAAGGAGCAGACGATGCTGACCGATATTCGCGGCCACCAACTGACGGGTGCGACCGACGCGAGCCTCAAGCAATTCGAGCAGGCCTCGCGCCAGCTCACGCTGTTCTCCGGCGATCCGGTGTCCACCGTGGACACGGCGATCGCGGAGAGCCCGGACTTCGTCATGGCGCATGCGCTACGCGCCTATCTGCACATTCTCGCGGCGGAAGCCGGCGCACTGCCGGCGGCGCGCGTCTCGCTCGAAGCCGCACGCAAGCTGCCGGCGAACCGCCGCGAGCAGATGCATCTTGGCGCGATCGGGCATCTGGTCGAAGGCCGCTGGCACGCGGCGGGAAGGGTGCTCGAGGACGTGACGGTCGAGGCGCCGCGCGACGCGCTTGCGCTGCTTGCCGGGCATCAGATCGACTTCTTCACTGCCCGCTCGCGGATGCTGCGCGACCGGATCGCCCGGGCCCTGCCCGCCTGGGACGCCGGCATGCCCGGCTATCATTCGGTGCTCGGCATGCATGC
>JAICQA010000417.1 GCA_025929595.1 Xanthobacteraceae bacterium | reverse complement strand
GGAAGCGCCGAGGCGGCTCGAGTTGTTGGCGAGTCAGTTCCGCTAAGGCGCCTGGACACGCCGGCGGCCCCGCCTCGCGCCGCCGGCGTGTTCTTTTACTTCGTGCGCGAACCTCGCGCGCTCAACGCCGGTCGTTCACGCCCCGCCAGCGCGCGTAGCGCCACGGCAGGTACCAACGCGACCGCTCCGGCAGTTTCTCCGGTACGTAGTCGAGGCCCGAAGTCCCCCATGGATGACAGCGCGCGACGCGCGCCAGCGTCATCCAGCCGCCGGCCCAGAGTCCGTGCCGCGCCAGCGCCTCGTCGCCGTACTCGGAGCAGGTCGGCAGGTGACGGCAGGTCCGCCCCATGATCGAGGAGAGAGTGTAGCGTTAGGCCCGGATCAGTCCGCGGCCGGCGAGACTCGGGCCTTTTGCCGCAGCGGCCAAAAGCGCGTCGAGCCGAGACATGACATCACTCCGCGGCGTCACCTTTTCGCCGCGCCTCGATCTCGTCGATCGCCGTCACGACTGCATCGAAAGTAAGCAATGTGGAAGCGTGCCGCGCCCGATAGTCGCGGACGGGTTCAAGGACGGCGAGATCGGCCCACTTCCCCTCCGGCGGCCGGCCGTTTTCCTTGAGCATTTTCTGCATCTGCACCCGTATGCCGCGCAGCTCGCCGGCGTTCGATCCAACGACATGGCGAGCCATGATCGATGAAGAAGCCTGGCCCAAAGCGCAGGCTTTTACGTCATGGGCGAAATCCGTAACGCGGTCCCCCTGCATGGACAGGTCGACGGTGACGGTAGAGCCGCACAGCTTTGAGTGGGCGGTAGCGGAGGCATCCGGATGCTCCAGCCGGCCAAGCCTAGGAATATCGGCTGCCAGCTCGAGAATGCGCTTGTTATAGACGTCGTCCAGCATGGCTACCCGGTAATGACTCCCCGCCACCCTTTCGCCCCAAACCGGAGACGTCCGATACATAGGTTGGCGGTTAGGAATTTACTACGATTGGCGATATTACCTCTGCTTGAATTTTGCCTAGATCAGTTCCTAGATATCTAGGCAACGCGGGCGGCTGACCCGCGGGGGCGTAAGAGGGTGTGATCCAAGACACAATCTTGGTCGTTTAGGGATGGCGGAAGACAACGGCAGTGGCCGGGGTTTTCACCGTCGGGGATAACTGCGGCTCGTTGTCGGTCCCGGACAATAACCGCGCAGCTCTTGGAACGCAGACGGCATTCGGCCGTTATCTGTCGGTCGAAAACGGGGAAAGAAGGAAACATGGACGCTGTCGTAAAGTCGTTTCAACCTCGCACGGATGTCGCCAAGACCGACCGTGCGGATCGGCCGTCACGCGAGCAGGCGGAAGCCGCCGCGCGCACGCTGATTGAGTGGATCGGCGACAATCCGAATCGTGAAGGACTACTCGAGACGCCCGAGCGTCTCGTGCGCGCCTTCGAAGACTTTTTTGTCGGCTACCGTCAGAAGCCGGAAGACGTGCTCGACCGTACCTTCGGCGAAATCGGCACATTCGACGACATGGTGCTCGTGCGCGACATTCCGTTCTTCTCCTACTGCGAGCATCACATGTTTCCGATCGTCGGGAAGGCGCACCTCGCCTATTTCCCGAACGAGCGCGTCCTCGGCCTGTCGAAGATCGCACGCGTGCTCGACATGTACGCGCGCCGCCTGCAGACGCAGGAGCACCTCACCTCGCAGGTGATCTCCTCGATCGACGAGAACCTGAAGCCGCGCGGTATCGCGCTGATGGTCGAAGCCGAGCATATGTGCATGGCCATGCGTGGCGTGCAGAAGGCCGGCACCTCGACCGTCACGACGCAATTCACCGGCGTCTTCCGCGACGACCCGTCGGAGCAGGTCCGCTTCATCACCCTCGTTCGCCGCAACGGCGGCTGATCGCCCCTGCCCTCTTTTCGAGATGAACGGCCCCGGCGATCCCGGGGCCGTTTTCGTTTTCGCCTAACACTCGTCGTCCCGGACGCGGCCAACGGGTCCGCGCGCAGCGCGGCCCGATGACAGGCTCCACCGCGATTCGGGACCGTTCTCGGACAAGCTGAAAACGGTCCCGGCTCTCGCGCGGAGCCTGTCCTCGGGAGAGCCGAAGGCGAGACCCG
>JAICQA010000062.1 GCA_025929595.1 Xanthobacteraceae bacterium | reverse complement strand
GCCGACGTTCTATCGCGTGGCCGCGTTGTGGGGCGCGCACGAAGGCTCGCTGCTGCTGTGGGCCTGGATCCTCGTGGCCTGGACGCTCGCGGTGGCGATCGCGAGCCGCAACCTGCCGGCGTCGTTCGCGAGCCGCGTTCTGGGCGTGCTCGGATTCGTGAGCTTCGGCTTCCTGCTGTTCACGCTGGCGACGTCCAATCCGTTCGAGCGACTGATTCCCGCCGCCGCGGACGGCCGCGATCTCAATCCGGTGTTGCAGGACCTCGGTCTCGCGATCCACCCGCCGCTGCTCTATCTCGGCTATGTCGGCTTTTCCGTCTCGTTTGCCTTTGCAATCGCCGCGCTCCTCGAAGGCCGCATCGACGCCGCCTGGGCGCGCTGGGTCAGGCCGTGGACGCTCGCGGCCTGGGTGTTTCTGACGCTCGGCATCGCGATGGGCTCGTACTGGGCCTATTACGAACTCGGCTGGGGCGGTTTCTGGTTCTGGGACCCGGTGGAGAACGCTTCCGTCCTGCCGTGGCTTGCGGGCACCGCACTCCTTCATTCCGCGCTCGTGGTCGAAAAGCGCGATGCGCTGAAAATCTGGACGGTGCTGCTGGCGATCCTCGCCTTCGCTATGTCGCTGCTAGGCACGTTTCTTGTGCGCTCGGGCGTTCTCACCTCCGTCCATGCCTTCGCGACCGACCCGACGCGCGGCGTCTTTATCCTCGGCATTCTCGTCTTCTTTATCGGCGGTTCGCTCGCACTCTTTGCATGGCGCGCGCCCTCGTTACGGCCGGGCGGCATCTTTGCGCCCGTGTCGCGCGAAGGTGCGCTCGTCCTGAACAACCTGCTGCTGACCGCCGCCGCCGCAACCGTGCTCGTCGGTACACTTTATCCCTTGGCGCTCGAGGCGTTGACCGGCGACAAGATTTCCGTCGGACCGCCGTTCTTCAACCGCACCGTGGGGCCGCTGCTTTTGTTTCTGCTGTTCGCGATGCCGTTCGGGCCGTTGCTGGCCTGGAAGCGCGGCGATCTGTTCGGCGCCGTGCAACGCCTGACACTCGCGGCTGGTATCGCTGCCGTTCTTGCCGCCGCTGCACTCTATATCATGGGCGGGCGCGAGCTCCTCGCCGCCGTCGGCCTCTTTGTCGCGATCTTCGCGATTGCCGGCGCGCTCGCCGAGCTGGCCGAACGCATCGCACTGTTTCGCGAGCCTTTGTCCCATTCATACCGCCGCGCCACGGGCCTGCCGCGGGCCGCCTGGGGCAGCGCGTTCGCGCATGCGGGCATCGGCATTGCCTTGCTCGGAGTCGTGGCCGAAAGCGGCTGGAGCGTCGAGCGCGTCGCCATGCTCAAGCCCGGCGATCGTCTGTCGATCGCGCAGTTCGACGTGCGGTTCAACGGCATCGTGGAACGCGCGGGTCCGAACTGGCGCGACGATGTCGGCCGCTTCGAGATTCGCCGCGGTGGTCTGCTGGAAGCGACCACCGAGCCCGCGCGCCGCACCTATATCGCACGCGGCACCTCGACCACGGAAGCCGGCATCGTGACCTTCGGTCTCGGCCAGCTCTATGTCAGCATCGGCGACTCCGGTACGCAGGACGCGATCTCCACGCGCATCTACTGGAAGCCGCTCGTGCTGCTGATCTGGTTCGGGCCGGTGCTGATGGCGCTCGGCGGGTTGCTCTCGCTCTCCGACCGCCGCCTGCGCGTCGGCGCCCCGCGCCGCGCCAGGCGCGCGGCGGTGCCGGCGGAGTAATCGGCCTAGCGCCGGCCGATATTCTTGCGCTTGGCAGTCCGCCTCGTGCCGGACGAATTCGTTGCCAGCAAGTCAAGCGGTACGCCGAGTGCCCGCGCGATTCTCTGGTGCAACTCCAGCGGCCCCTTGCGCTTACCCGTCTCCAGGTCGGACAGATATCCCTGTGTAATACCTACCTCGGCAACGAACTCCGCCTGACTGAATTCCCGAAACTCTCGCAGCACGCGAATGACGTTTTCTTCGTTGGCAATCCGGTTCACGACCTCCATGGGAAGCAATGTTTGCCCATCGGCGATCTCCTTCTTCGCACGCGCGACGACGCGAGCCGTGCCGGCATCTTCTTCGGCTTCCAGCGCGAGCTTCTTCAAGCGCTCGTACTCGGCGCGCGGCAGCGTTGCCATTTCTCCTTTGGCGGTCATCGTGAACTTGACGTTCATCATGATCCTCTCATTCGTAAATCTCGCGTCGGTGACCGACGGCAGCTACGACGATCTGGCCGTTGTCTTCGAAAAAGATCACGCGCCAATCGCCGATTCGCAACCGACAGCCGGCCCGGCCCTTGAGGCGCTTTACATCGCCGTGTCCCATCGCGGCGAATTGTTCCAGCCGAGTGCTGATGCGCCGGCGCGTCGTGACGGTTAGTCTCATCCACTGACGGGTCGCGGCCGGCGTAAAGACGATCGGCCTCATGAAGATATATCGCATAATGCGATAATTTGGTCAAGGCAGGCGCGTCCATTGGTAAAGCGGTTTATCGTTCTGCTGTGGTTGTCGGCGGCGCTCTCCGCGCAGGCACTCGCCGTCGAGCCCGATGAAATCCTGAAGGACCCCGCGCTTGAGGCACGCGCCCGCGCGTTGTCGCAGACCTTGCGCTGCATGGTCTGCCAGAATGAATCGATCGACGAATCGAACGCGCCGCTCGCTCGCGATCTGCGCCTGCTCGTGCGGGAGAGAATCAAGCACGGCGACAGCGATGCCGAGGTGCGCGAATTTCTCGTCGCGCGCTATGGCGAATTCATTCTGCTGGAGCCGCGCTTTTCGCCGCGCACATGGTTGCTTTGGGCCGTTCCCGTTCTGGTATTGATCGCGGGCGTCGGCGGCATCGTACTCGCACTCCGTCGCCGCGCGCCCGCGGCGGCGCCGCTGAGCGACGAAGAAAGGCGCCGCCTGTCGGCGCTTCTGGAAAAGAACAACAAAGTGTGAGAATCCCGCACGTTACCAACTTGTAATTATGCGGAGAGGGCGCCGTAACGCACCCCCTCCTATATGTCTCCGCGAGCCTGCCAAACAGGCAATCGAAATTCAGAGCGGAGAACGTAACGTGATGAACCGTGAGGATAACGCCACCACCCGGACCGGCAGCTTCCTGCGCCGCCGCAAGTCCGCCCTGCTCGCCGGCGCCGTCGGCGTAGCCATTGCCGGCTTTGCCGCCGGCCAGATCGTGCCGCAGGCACTGACTCCCGCGCTTGCCCAGATTTCCACCGAGCGGTCCGCCACTCAGATGTCGTTCGCCGATGTGGTCGAGCGCGTGAGCCCGGCCGTTGTCAGCGTACGCGTGAAGATGGAAGAGCCGCGTTCCTCCTCGAACCTCGAGGGGCTTGAGCGTTTTGGCCGCGAAAACATCCCGCCGCAGATGGAAGAGTTCTTCAAGCGCTTCTTCGGCGATCGCGACGGTCCGAATTTCCGTCAGGGTCCCGGTCCGCGTGGCCCGCGCCGTGCGCAGGGTCAAGGCTCCGGCTTCTTCATCTCGGCCGACGGCTATGTCGTGACGAACAACCATGTCGTCGACAAGTCGACCGAGGTTGAGATCACCACCAACGACGGCAAGACATTCGCCGCCAAGGTCGTGGGCACCGATCCACGCACCGACCTCGCGCTCCTGAAGGTCGAGGGCAAGAACGACTTCCCGTGGGTCAAGTTCGGCGCCAACGCGCCGCGCGTCGGCGACTGGGTGCTCGCGGTCGGCAATCCGTTCGGCCTCGGCGGCACCGTGACCGCTGGTATCGTCTCGGCCCGTGGCCGCGACATCGGCGCGAACGTCTATGACGACTTCCTCCAGATCGACGCGGCGGTGAACCGCGGCAACTCGGGCGGCCCGACGTTCAATCTCGCCGGCGAAGTAATCGGCGTGAACACCGCGATCGTGTCGCCGTCGGGCGGCAATGTCGGCATCGCCTTCGCGATCCCGGCGGAGAACGTCAACCGCATCGTCAACGAATTGCGCGAGACCGGCACCGTCACGCGCGGCTATGTCGGCGTGCAGATTCAGCCGATCACCAAGGAAATCGCCGACAGCCTCAGCCTGAAGGAGGAGGGTGGCGCCCTTGTTGCGGAAGTGCAGGAAGGCACGCCCGCAGCCAAGGCCGGCATTGAGGTCGGCGACGCAATCCTCGCGGTCGACGGCGAGAGCCTGAAGGATGCCCGCGATCTGTCGCGCCGCATCGCCTCCAAGCAGCCCGGCGCCAAGGTCCAGCTCAAGGTCATGCGCGACGGCAAGGAGCGTACGGTGAGCGTCGAGCTTGCGAAGCTTCCCGATCAGGTCGCTGCCAAGCAGAAGCAGGAACGTCGCGGCGACAAGTCCGAGGAAGGGCTCAACCAGCCGCAACTCGGCCTGACGCTGGCTCCCGCCAACTCCGTCGCGGGTGCGGGCTCCGAAGGCGTCGTCGTCACCGAAGTGGCGCCGAACGGCCCCGCCGCCGAACGCGGCATGCAGTCCGGCGACGTCATTCTTGAAATCGGCGGCAAGAAGGTCTCGACGCCCGCCGAAGTCCGCGACGCGGTCGGCGCCGCGCGCAAGGACAACAAATCCAATGTCCTCGTGCGCATGAAGCGCGAGAACAACAGCCGCTTCATCACCCTGCCGGTAGCGAAGGGCTGATGCAGAGCTAGGGATCTGGTGGCGGCCCCGTCGCCCCCTGCCGTCGCCGGTATCCCAGGGCGGGAGGTGTAAAAACCTCCCGCCCATTTCTTGGACCGAGGGCCTCTCATGCGCGATAGTGCTGCCGCGAATCCCACTCCCGCCGGACGAGGCGAGATGCGACTCCTGATCGTCGAGGACGACCGCGAGGCCGCCGAATATCTGCGCAAGGCCCTGCACGAAGCCGGTCACATGGCCGAATTGGCCAGGGACGGCGAGGAGGGGCTGGCGCTCGCCCAGGGCGGCGATTTCGACGTGCTGGTGGTCGACCGCATGTTGCCCAAGCGCGACGGCCTGTCGGTGATTTCCGAACTGCGCGCGCGCGGCGACAAGACGCCCGTCCTTATTCTCTCGGCACTCGGCCAGGTCGACGACCGCGTGACGGGCCTGCGCGCCGGCGGCGACGACTATCTGGCGAAGCCCTACGCATTTTCAGAACTGCTCGCGCGCATCGAGGCGCTCACGCGCCGCACGACGCAGCAGTCCGGCGACACGGTCTATCGTGTCGGCGATCTGGAGCTGGATCGCCTTTCGCATCGCGTGACGCGCGGCGGCAAGGACATTCCGCTCCAGCCCCGCGAATTCCGCCTGCTCGAATATCTTATGAGGCATGCCGGGCAGGTCGTGACCCGCACCATGCTGCTTGAAAACGTCTGGGACTATCACTTCGACCCGCAGACCAACGTGATCGACGTCCACGTCTCCCGGCTGCGCGCCAAGGTCGACAAAGGCTTTGACTGCGCGTTGCTTCATACTGTGCGCGGCGCGGGATACATGATCCGTGACGGCGCTCGGTAAGTTAATACGCACGACGGCGTTCAAGATCGTCGCCGTCTATCTCATCATTTTTGCAATCTTCTCGGCCGGCGTCATCGCCTATCTGGCGCGGCATACGCAGAATCTCGTCGTCTCGCAGATCACCGAGACGGTGGACGCCGAGATGAACAGCCTGCAGGAGCAGTTCCGCATCGGCGGCATCAACCGGCTGGTCGACGTGGTGGAAGCGAGAGCGCAGCAGCCGGGCTCCAATCTCTATCTCCTCACCACCTTTGCCGGTGCCTCGATCGTCGGCAACGTGCAGGTGCCCTCGCGCGTGCTCGACCGCCCCGGCTGGTCGGAGATTTCCTACCGCCGCGCCGAGGACCGCGACGTGACGCATGAGAGCAGGGCGCTCGTGCGCCTCTCCGTCCTGCCCGGCGGTTTCCGGCTGCTGGTCGGCCGCGATTTCGAAGAGCGCGACCGCCTGCGTCAGATTCTGGCCGCGCCCGCGCGTTGGGCGCTCCTTGTCATCGTCGTGATGGGCATCGCGGGCGCCCTGTTCATCGCGCGCCGTGTGCTGAAACGCATCGACGGCATGACCGCCACCAGCGAGCGCATCATGACCGGCGACCTCACCGGCCGTCTTCCGGTCGCGGGATCGGGCGACGAGTTCGACCGGCTCGCCAACAGTCTCAATGCAATGCTTGAACGCATCGAAGGGCTGATGGCGGGCGTGAAGCACGTATCCGACAATATCGCGCACGACCTGAAAACGCCGCTAACGCGGCTGCGCAATCAGGCTGAAGAGGCGTTGCGCAGCGCCAGGAACGAGAGCGACTATCGTTCGGCGCTCGAAGCAACGATCGAGGAATCGGACGCGCTCATCCGCACCTTCGACGCGCTGCTGATGATCTCGCGCGCCGAGGCGGGCGAGGTGCGCTCGCACATGGTCGATTTCGACGCGGCGGAAGCCGCGCAAAGCGTCGCCGAGCTGTACGAGCCGCTCGCCGAAGAAAAGGGACTGTCGCTCGTCGTCAAGGCGGCACCGCCGCTGCCGGCGCACGGCAATCGTGAGCTGGTCGGGCAGGCGCTCGCCAATCTCCTTGACAACGCGATCAAGCACGGCGAGCCGGCGGAAAGCGGCGCAGGCGACGTGACGATCGAGGCGCGGGCCGATGGCTCGCGCGTCCTCTTCATAGTCTCCGACCGCGGACCCGGAATTCCCGAGGCAGACCGGACCCGCGTGCTTGAACGCTTTGTGCGTCTCGAAGCGAGCCGCTCGCGTCCCGGCGCCGGCCTCGGCCTGTCGCTGGCGGCCGCCGTCGCGCGTCTGCACGGCGGCGAGCTGCGCCTCGAGGACAACGCGCCGGGCCTTCGCGTGACCCTCGCGATTCCGGGCCAGCCGCGCTAAGCATCCGTTCGGGATTGTTCAAAGGCGAGGCATGGCGACCAGAATCGAGGCCGAGCCGGCAGCCGCACCACTTGCCGGCCGCGTGCGCGCGGCGCCGCTTCTGAATGACGCGGAAGCCGCGCGCGAACGGTTCAACGATCTTCTCCGGTTCGACAAGAAGATGGGCGCCCGGCTGACGGCGGTGCTCGCTCCGCAGTCGCCCGCTCGCGCGCTGATCGAAGGCATTGCCGACGGCTCGCCGTTTCTGTGGGACATCGCACGCGCCGAGCCGGGGACCTTGGCCGGCCTTCTCGAACGATCGCCCGAAGCAAGCCTCGACCGCATCGTCGAGACGGCGGGCACAGCCGTGCGCGCCGCGAAGGATGATGACGCGGTCATGCGGGCATTGCGCCTCATGCGGCGCGAGGCGGCGCTCCTGGTCGCGCTCTGCGATATCGGTTGCGTGTGGACGGTGGGCGAGGTGACGAACGCGCTGACACGGATCGCCGACACGGCGATCAATTCTTCGGTCGATTATCTCCTGCGCGCGGCGCACGAGGCGCGAAAAATACGCCTCCCTGATGGGGAGCAACCGGGCAAGGGCTCCGGTTACTTCGTGCTCGGCATGGGCAAGCTCGGCGCGGGCGAACTCAACTATTCGAGCGACATCGACCTGATCGTCCTCTATGAACGCGACGCGCCGCTCGAGCGTGGACTTGAGCCGTCATCCTTTTTCGTCCGGCTCACACGCGATCTTGTGCGCTTCCTGCAGGACCGCACCCCCGACGGCTACGTCTTCCGCGTCGACCTGCGGCTGCGTCCCGACCCGGGCTCGACGCAGATCGCGGTCGCGACCGACGCCGCACTCGACTACTACGAGCGTGTCGGCCAGACATGGGAACGCGCCGCCATGATCAAGGCGCGCGTCATTGCGGGCGACGCGAAGGCGGGCGAGCGTTACCTGAAGGATATCTCGCCCTTCGTCTGGCGCCGTTATCTCGATCATGCCGCGATCGCCGACGTGCACGACATGAAGCGGCAGATGCACGCCTTTCGCGGACACGAGGAGATCGCGGTCGAGGGCCATAACGTCAAGCTCGGACGCGGCGGCATCCGCGAGATCGAGTTTTTCGTGCAGACGCAGCAATTGATTGCCGGCGGCCGCGCGCAGAATCTGCGCGGACGCGAGACGCTCCCGACGCTCGACGCCCTGGCCGAGGAGAAGTGGATTACCGGTGAAGCACGCGACGAGTTGAAGGAGGCCTACCTCTTTCTGCGCCGGGTCGAGCACCGCATCCAGGAAGTCGCGGACGAGCAGACCCATACATTGCCCGAGGAACCGGAGGCGCTGGAACGTTTCGCGCGCTTCTTCGGCTATGAAACTCGCGACGCCTTCGCCGCCGAGCTGACAAAATATCTGCGCCGCGTGCAGACGCATTACGCGAGTCTGTTCGAGGACGCACCGCCGCTCGCCGCTATCGAGGGCAAGCTGGAGTTTCCGGCGGATGCCGACGACCGCGAGACGATCGAAACGCTGAAGCGGCTCGGCTTCAAGGATGCGTTGGCCGCGAGCCATTTCGTGCGCGAGTGGCTGAAGGGCACGCACCGGCCGCTGCGCGCCGAAGCCGCGCAGGCGGACCTCGCCGCAATCGCGCCCGCCTTCGTCGTGGCGATCGCGCGCACCGGCAATGCCGACGCGGCCATCGTCGCCGCCGACCGCTTCTTCTCCGCCTTGCCCGGTGCCGTGCGGCTGCTCGCGGCGCTGCGCACGCATCCGGCGCTCGTGCAGTTGCTCGCGACGATCCTGGGCACCGCGCCGCGTCTCGGCGAAATCGTCGCCCAGTCGCCCTCGGTGCTCGACGGGCTGCTCGATCCGGCCTTTTTCGGCGCGCTGCCGGGGGAGGCAATGCTCACCGAGCGCCTCGACAGCCTGCTCAAACAGGCGACCAACGACGAGGAATTTCTCGATCTCACCCGCCGCTTCGGCCGCGAGCATCAGGTGCTGATCGGCGCGCGGCTCCTGTCCGGCACGATCTCCGCCAATCGCGCCGGCGAATTCTACGCGCGGCTCGCCGACATCCTAATTCGCGCCGTACATCGCTGGGTCGAGGCGCGGTTTCAGGCGGCGCACGGCAAGGTACCGGGCGCGCAGTCCGCGGTAGTAGCGCTCGGCAAGCTCGGCGGCAGCGAGATGACCGCGGGCTCCGACCTCGATCTGCTGCTGCTGTACGACTACGAGCCGGAACGTGCGGAGTCCGACGGTGCGCGGCCGCTGCATGCGAGCCAATATTACGCACGGCTGACGCAACGGCTGATCAGCGCGCTGACGACCCCCACCAACGCCGGCAAGCTTTATGACGTCGACCTGCGCCTGCGTCCCTCGGGCCGCGCGGGACCGGTCGCGACCTCGCTTGAAAGTTTCCATCTTTACCAGCGCGAGGAGGCGTGGACCTGGGAGCACATGGCGCTCACGCGCGCCCGCGTGGTGTCGGCTCCGCCCGATTTCCGCGCCCGCGTCGAGCGCGAGATCCGCGAAGTCCTGTGCGCAGAGCGGGATCCCGGCATTGTCGCGCGGGACGTAGCGGAAATGCGCGGTGCCGTCGCGGAAGAGAAGGGCGAGGATGACCGCTGGGACCTGAAATACGCGGCCGGCGGCCTCGTCGATCTCGAATTCATCGCGCAGTATCTGCAGCTCGTTCACGCCGTGACGACGCCCGCCATCCTCGACACCCATACGGGGCGCGTGCTGGAGGCCGCACAATCCCTGAAGCTGATCGCCAAAGAAGACGCCGACACGCTGCGCGCGGCCTTCACGCTCTATCACGATCTGACGCAGGTCCTGCGCCTGTGTCTGACCTCGAAGTTCGATCCCAGGACGGCCGGGCCGCGGCTGCTGGCTCTCCTCGCGCGCGCCGGCGAACTGCCGGACTTCGCGACGCTCGAAGCGCATCTGATCGAGACCCAGGCAAAGGTGCGGAAGCTGTTCGAGAAGATTGTCGGCGGGGCGGCGGCTGCGAATTAGTCGACGGGTTCTTCAAGCCGCTTCGCGCGCGGCAGCCGGGCCGTCGAGCGGCAGCCGGATGATCACGCTCGTGCCGACATTGACGACCGAGCGAATGCGCATCTGGCCGCGATGCAGTTCCACGAGCGACTTGGCGATGGCGAGGCCGAGGCCGGAGCCGGTATGCGTTTTCGTGACGTGGCTTTCCACCTGCTCGAACGGACGCCCGAGGCGGCGCAGCGCCTCGCGCGAAATGCCGATGCCGGAGTCCTCGATCATGAGGAGGGCGTAACCGCGCGATTCCCTGGCGCGCACGGCCACACGGCCCCCTTCCTCGGTGAATTTCACCGAATTGGCGAGCAGGTTGAGGAGAATCTGCTTCAGCGCGCGCCGATCGCAGCGCAGCGACAGGCTTGCAGCCACCTCGGAATCGATGCGGATGCACTTTTCTTCCGCCTTGACCGACATCACGCGCATCGCCTCGGCGACGATCGAGTCGAGGTGCATATCCTCGAGATCGAGCCGAAGCCGCCCGGCCTCGATTTTCGACATATCGAGGATAT
>JAICQA010000032.1 GCA_025929595.1 Xanthobacteraceae bacterium | reverse complement strand
TGCGGCACTTTTCGGCGTCGCCGGCTTCCTGGCGCAGGGCCGTTCGATCAAGCCGATCGCGCCGATCCTGTGGGCGGCATCGGCGGTGCTTGCGCCGCTCGCGATCCTGGTCGCGCTCTACTATCGCATCGCCGGCTTCGACCGCTCGATCCCGTTCGCGGCGCTCGCGCTCCTGCTGGCCGCGCTCTACGGCGTTGCGACCGAGCTCCTGACCAAACGCGCGGCGCGGCCGGGCTCCGGCTCGGCCGCTGCGATCTTCGCCGTAGGCGCCATCGCGAGCCTCGCGCTCGCGCTCACCATGGCTTTGGAAAAAGGCTGGCTCACGGTTGCGCTCGCGCTGATGGTGCCGGGCATTGCCTATGTTGCCGAGAAGCGGCCGCTGCCTGCTTTGCGCTGGCTCGCGGCGCTCTGCTGCATGGCGGTCGCTGCGCGCGTGGCGTGGGAGCCGCGCATTGTCGGCGCCGACGTCGGCACGACACCGATCTTCAACTGGCTGCTGTGGGGCTACGGCGTTCCGGCGCTCGCGTTCTGGGCCGGCGGTTATCTCCTGCGCCGCCGCGCGGACGATGCGCCGGCGCGCATCGCGGACTCGCTCGCGATCCTGTTCACCGTGCTGCTGCTCGGGCTACAGATCCGCCACTACATCACCGGCGGCAATATTTACGCGCCCACGACAACGCTCGCCGAAATCGCGTTGCAGGTTTGTGCGGGACTCGCGACCGCCATCGGGCTGGAGCGGCTGCGCATGCGCACCGGCAGCGCGGTCCACGACTTCGGCGCGCTCATCGTGGCGGGCGGAACGCTCGTGCTGATCGTCGGCGGACTGCTGCTTGCGCACAATCCGGTCTTCGTGCGCGAACCGGTTGGCGGCGCGTTCTTCAATCTCATCCTGCTCGGCTACGGGATTCCGGCGGTGCTGGCGATCGTGCTTGCACTGACGACGCAGGCGACGCGGCCGATGTCCTATCGCGTCGTCGCCACAGTGACCGCCGTCGTCCTCGCGCTCGCCTATCTCACGCTTCAGGTGCGCACGATGTTCCGCGGAGAGTTCATCGCGTTCGGCCGCGCAACGGACGCGGAGCAATATACGTACTCGGCCGTATGGCTCGCCTTCGGCGTCGTTCTGCTGCTCGCCGGTATCGTGCTCGGCTCAAAGCCCGCGCGGCTCGTGTCGGCCGCGGTGGTGACGCTTACGATCGCCAAGGTTTTTCTCGTCGATATGTCCGATCTCCAGGGCGCCTATCGCGCGCTCTCATTCATCGGGCTTGGGCTGGTGCTGGTCGGGATCGGCTGGCTCTATCAGCGGCTGCTTTTCCCCGCCGGGCGCACGCTCTCGGCCGCGCCGCCGCCCGCCGCCTGACGGGCACTTATCCACCTTCATCCACAGCCCGAAACCGCGCCCTGAAACAGCGCCCGAGAACCATTTCTTAAGGTTCTCAAGGCGTTAATAGGCGTTGGCGCAGTTCGACGGTAAGGGATCGGGAAGGGCGGGAAACCGGCCATTTCCGGGCCTGTTCCATTGACGACCATATGGTCCCATGATATCCCAAATTATCCCGTTCCGGAGTAATCGCTTCCCGGCCGGGCGGGGCGGCTCGCCGCTCCTGCCTGATCGCGCGCGCGTGCCTTCGGAAAGGTTGTGCGTCTGCGTCCGGCGGGATCATGGACCGCTTTGTTGCGACCTACACGATGCGTCTCGATGCCAAGGGTCGCGTGTCGATTCCGGCGAGTTTTCGCGCCGTGCTCACACGCGATGGCTTCGAGGGACTCTACTGCCAGCCTTCGCCGGGACACCCGGCGCTCGATGCCGGAGGGAATGCCCTGATCCACGAGATCGAAGCGCTGATCGAACGCTTCCCGCCCTATTCGGAGGAGCGGGACGAACTGGCGGCGGCGCTCTACGGACAGAGCGAAATCCTGAAAGTGGATTCCGAGGGACGCATCGTCCTGACGGAGCATCTGAAGACGCTCGCGCATATCGACGAGTCCGTGGCCTTCGTCGGGCTCGGACACAAGTTTCAGATTTGGGAGCCGGAGCGCTTCTTTTCCTTCCTCGAAGAGGCCAACGAGAAGGTGAAGGTGTTGCGTCGGCAGCCTGGCTCCAAAGGCGCGGGGGAACCTCCCGGTTCGTGATGATGGCGGGCCGCAGCGCTCCTTCGGGTGCTGCTGGCGGACCGGTTCGCCATCGTCCGGTGATGCTCCGGGAGGTTCTCTCGACGCTCTCGCCAAGCGACGGCGAAGTTTTCCTCGACGGCACCTTCGGCGCGGGCGGTCACACGCGCGCGCTGCTTGAAGCGGCGAACTGCCGCGTGATCGCGCTCGACCGCGACCAGACGGCGATCGCGCTCGGCGCCGATCTTGTCGCCGCCATGAACGGACGACTCGTGCTCCTTCAGGAGCGCTTCTCCAATCTCGACACGGCGGCGCAGCGGCTCGGCTTTAAATCGCTCGACGGCGTGCTGCTCGATCTCGGCGTCTCGTCGATGCAACTCGATCAGGGCGAGCGTGGATTTTCATTCCGCCATGACGGGCCGCTCGACATGCGCATGGGCGGCGAGGGGCCGAGTGCCGCCGACATCGTAAATGAGTGGCCGGAAGCGGACTTGAGCCGCGTCCTGTCGGCGCTCGGTGAAGAGCGCCGGGCGCGGGCGGTGGCGCGCGCGATCGTGCAGGCGCGGCTCGAATCTCCGATCAGCCGCACCGGCCAACTCGCTGAAATCATTCGACGTGTCGTGCATGCGCGGCCGGACCAGATCGACCCGGCAACCCGCAGCTTCCAGGCGCTGCGGCTCCTGGTGAATGAAGAGCTTGAAGAGGTGGCGCGCGGCCTCCACGCGGCAGAGCGGATTCTGAAGCCGGGCGGGCGGCTTGCGGTCATCTCCTTCCACTCGCTCGAAGACCGCATCGTGAAGACTTTCCTGACCGCGCGGGCGCGGGCGGCTTCGCCGTCGCGGCACCAGCCGGACGTCGCAAAGGCAACGCCGACCTTCGAGTTGAATCAAAAGAAGGCGATGGCCGCGTCGGATGAGGAAGTGCGCGAGAATCCGCGCGCCCGTTCGGCCAGGTTGCGCGTTGCCGTGCGCACCGATGCGGCAATCCCGGCCGACGATCCGCTCGCGGGCCTCATGGCCGGCATCCCGTCGCTCGACCGGTCACGGAGGCGCTGATGTTCCTGCGCATCCTGCATGCCCTGTCGCTCCTGATCCTCGTCGGCTCTGCTGTCGCCGTGTACAAAGTGAAGTACGACACGACTTACGAAGTGCAGCGCATCGCGAAGCTGCGTGCCGAAATCCGCGGCGAGCAGGAACGTATCGCGCTCCTGCGCGCGGAATGGACGCGGCTCGCGGCGCCTCAGCGCGTGCAGGAGCTGGCGGTTCGCCACCTCGGCATGAAGCCGATGGACGTGGCGCGCGTGAGCGATCTTGCGAACCTGCCGGAGAAGCCGTTCATGCCAGGAGACGGCGATCCGATCGGCGAATTCATCGAGACCGTTGTCGGCGGCGGTCCGCGCGACGCGCTCGGCGATTTCCTGCGCTCGCTCAACACAGCCGAGCCTTCGGCTACGGGGCGAGAACCATGATGACTTTCCTGGTGGAAGGCTTCAATCGCTCGCTCCGCCCGCGCGGCGCGCGTGTCATGCGCGGCCGCATCGGGCTCGTGATTCTGGGCTTCGCCTGCGTCTATGCGGTGATCGCGCTGCGGCTCGTGCAGCTTGGCGTCGAGAGCTACGAAGGAGCGCCGCGGCGCGGCCACGCCGCCGACTCCGTCGCCGCCTCGCGCCCGGACATTCTCGACCGCGAGGGGCGGCTGCTCGCGACCGATATCAAGACGTTTTCGCTGTTCGGTGACCCGCGCCGCGTGATCGATGCGGATGAGGCCACCGAACTCGTGACCGCGATCCTGTCCGATCTCGACGCGACGGAAGTACGCGAGCGGCTCGCTTCGAAGCGCTCCTTTGTCTGGCTCAAGCGCGAGATCACGCCGCGGCAGCAGGATGAGATTCATGCGCTTGGCCTGCCGGGCCTCGGCTTCCTGCGCGAGAACCGCCGCGTCTATCCGGCCGGGGCGCAGGCGGGCCATGTGCTGGGCCATGTCAACATCGACAATGCCGGCATCGCGGGCCTGGAGAAATGGATCGACGGCCGCGGACTTGCCGAATTGCATCAGGCGGGGCTGGCGAGCGGGCGGATGCTCGAGCCCGTCGAGCTTGCGCTCGATCTCTCCGCCCAACACGCCGTTCGCGACGAACTGCAAAAGGCAAAGGACCATTTCAAGGCGATCGCGGCCGCCGGACTCGTTCTCGACGTCGACACCGGCGAGATCGTTTCGATGGTGTCGCTGCCCGACTACGATCCGAACAAGCCGGGCAAGTCGATCGACAAGTCGCGGCTCAATCGACTCACGACCGGCGTGTTCGAGATGGGCTCGACCTTCAAGGCGCTCACGGTCGCGATGGCGCTCGACTCCGGCAAGGCGACCCTCACGTCCCGCTTCGACGCGACGGCGCCGCTGCATTACGGCAGCTTCACGATCAACGACTTCCATCCGCAGCGGCGCGTGCTCACCGTGCCGGAAGTTTTCATCCATTCGTCGAACATCGGCAGCGCGCGCATGGCGCTCGCGCAGGGCGTGGATGCGCACAAGGCATTCCTGAAAAAAATGGGCCAGCTCGACCGGCTGCGCACCGAGCTTCCCGAGAGTGCTGAGCCGCTGCTGCCGAAAAACTGGGGCGAGCTTTCGACCGTGACTATCGCGTTCGGCCATGGTCTCTCGGTCGCGCCGCTGCAATCGGTGATGGCGACGGCGGCACTCGTGAACGGCGGCAAGCTCATTCCGCCGACGTTCCTGAAACGCAGCGCGGACGAAGCGGCGGCGCTCGCCAAACAGGTGATCAAGCCCGACACGAGCCAGCAGATGCGCTACCTGATGCGGCTCAATGTGGAGAAGGGCACGGCGAAACGCGCCGAGGTGGAGGGCTTCTATGTCGGCGGGAAGACCGGGACGTCGGAGAAGGTGGTGAACGGCCGCTATGCCAAGGACAAGCTGCTGACCGCCTTCATGGGCGTGTTTCCGTCCGACCGGCCGCGCTATCTCCTGCTCGTCATGATCGACGAGCCGCAGGCGACGTCGGAAACCCACGGCTACGCCACCTCGGGCTATAATGCGGTGCCCGCGGCGGGCAAGATCATCGCCCGCATTGCGCCGTTATTGGGCCTCAAGCCGAGACAGGACTTGCCGACCGCCGAACGTTTGCTAACGGTGCGGCAGGCTTCGAACTAACGGAAATCGTCATTCCGGGGCGCGGGCATTTGTGGATAGTCCGTTTGGATTCCGGGCCCGGCCCTTCGGGCCGTCCCGGAATGACGGTGAAGGGCATATGCCGGGACATCACTTCGATCTGCGCGAGCTTGCGGGCGCCGAAGCGCCGGCGGGTGTCGCCGCCAGCGGCATCACGGCCGACAGCCGCGCGGTGAAGGCGGGCGACGTGTTCGTGGCGCTCGCGGGCGCCCGCGCCGACGGCGCGCGCTTTGCGGCGGCCGCGGCCAAGAGCGGTGCGGTCGCCGTGATCGGCGAGGGCGCGCGGCCGGCCGGCCTGCCTGAGAGCGTTCCATATGTGAAGGTGGCGGACGCGCGCGCCTTGCTGGCGCGCGGTGCGGCGAAACTGTTCGCGCGGCAGCCGGAGTTTGTCGTCGCCGTCACCGGCACGAACGGAAAAACGTCCGTCGCCTCCTTCACGCGCCAGATCTGGACCTCGCTCGGCAGCAAGGCGGCGAGCGTGGGCACGATCGGCGTCACCGCACCCGGCAGGGAGATCAAGGGCAGTCTCACGACGCCGGATCCCGTAGCGCTGCATCGCCTGCTCGACGAACTCGCGGGCGAGAGCGTCACGCATCTTGCGATGGAAGCGTCGTCGCACGGCCTCGATCAGCGGCGGCTCGACGGCGTTCGCTTAGCTGCCGGCGCGTTCACGAATCTCACACGCGACCATCTCGACTATCACAAGACGTTAGAGGCTTATCGCGCGGCGAAGCTTCGCCTGTTCGACACCTTGCTCGCGCCGGGTGCGGCGGCGGTCGTCAATGCCGATAGCAGCGAAGCGGGGATCATCGAGACGATCGCCGACAAGCGCGGACTGCGTTTTATCTCCGTGGGACAGAAAGGCGCGAGCCTCACGCTGCGCGCGACCGAGCGCGAGGGCTTCGGCGAAATTCTCACCGTTCGCGTCGGTGAGACGGATCACCGCGTGAAGTTTCCCCTCGTCGGCGATTTCCAGATCGCGAATGCGCTGGTCGCGGCGGGTCTCGCCATCGCGACCGGGGCTGCGGCCAAGGATGCGCTGGCGGCGCTTGAAACGTTGCAGGGCGCACGCGGACGGCTCGACCGCGTCGGCGACAAGAACGGCGCGCCCGTCTTTGTCGATTACGCGCATACACCCGACGCGCTCAAGAACGCGCTCGACGCGCTCCGGCCCTATGCGAAGCGGCTCGTGGTGGTGTTCGGCGCGGGCGGTGACCGCGATGCGGGCAAGCGGCCCTTGATGGGCGGCGTCGCCGTCCGTCACGCGGACCGAGTATTTATCACCGACGACAATCCGCGCAGCGAGGAACCGGCCGCGATTCGCCGCGCGATCCTCGCGGCGGCGCCCGGCGCCATCGAGATCGGCAACCGCGCCGAAGCGATCAAGACGGCCATTGCGGAGCTTGCCTCCGGCGACGTATTGCTCGTCGCGGGAAAGGGCCACGAGACGGGACAGATCGTCGGGGACCGCACTCTGCCGTTCTCGGATCACGCCGAGGTGCGCGCGGCCCTCGGCCTGAAAAAGGAAGCGGAATGAGCGTGCTGTGGACGAGCGAGGCGCTTGCGCGCGCCATGGGTGCGCGCGTGTCCGGCGCGCCGTCGCACGAGATCAAGGGCGTCTCCATCGACAGCCGCACCATCGAGCCGGGCGCGGCGTTCTTCGCCATCAAAGGCGACCGGGTGGACGGCCATGACTATGTGACGAAGGCGCTGGCGCGCGGGGCGGGGGTCGCCGTGATCGCCGCGGAAAGACTCGCCGCCATGCCGACCGGCGCGCCGCTCCTGATCGTGGAAGACGTGCTGGAGGCGCTGCGGGCGGCCGCGCGCGCGGCGCGTGCCCGATCCGGCGCAAAGGTGATCGCCGTCACAGGCTCGGCCGGCAAGACGGGTACAAAGGACGCGCTCAAGCTCGTGCTCGCGCGCGAAGGCGAAACCCATGCGTCCGTCGCTTCTTTCAACAATCATTGGGGCGTGCCGCTGTCGCTCGCGCGGCTGCCCGAAAGCGCGCGCTTCGCGGTCTTCGAGCTCGGCATGAATCACGCGGGCGAGATCGAACCGCTGGTGAAGCTCGTGCGTCCGCATGTGGCCATCATCACGACGATCGAAGCGGTGCATCTTGAATATTTTTCCGGCATTGAGGCGATTGCCGACGCCAAGGCCGAAATCTTTCTGGGGCTCGAGCCGGACGGGGCAGCGGTCCTGCCGCGCGACAATCCGCAATTCGCGCGGCTCGCGGAGGCCGCGCGCAAGGCGAAGGTCGCGCGCATTGTGTCGTTCGGCGAGCATCCCGAAGCCGGCGCACGCTCAATCGACGCCGGCCTGAAAGCGGATTGCTCGACGGTACAGGCGCGCATTCTCGGCGACGACGTGACCTACAAGGTCGGCGCGGCGGGGCGGCATCTCGTGATGAACAGTCTTGCGGTGCTGGCGGCGGCAAAACTCGTAGGCGCGGACCTCGCGCTCTCCGCGCTGGCGCTCGCCGATCTCGTGCCGCCGACCGGACGGGGGCGCCGCCTGACGCTCGATGTCGGGGACGGTGATGCACTCCTGATCGACGAAAGTTACAATGCCAATCCCGCTTCGATGCGCGCCGCGCTCGACGTGCTCGCCCAGGCGCCGATCGGCAAGCGCGGGCGGCGCGTCGCCGTGCTCGGCGACATGCTCGAGCTCGGACCCGATGCAGCCGAGCTGCATCGTGGGCTGGCCGAGGCCGTGACCAATGCGAAGGTCGATACGGTGTATTGCGCGGGTCCCCTGATGCACGAGCTTTGGGACGCCTTGCCTGCGGCCTTGCGCGGCGGCTATGCCGAGAGCGCCGATCTGCTCGAGCCCGAGGTCGTCGCCTCGGTGCGCGCGGGGGATGCCATCATGGTCAAAGGCTCGAACGGCAGCCGCATGGGTCCGATCGTCCGGGCTCTGGCCGAACGGTTCCGGGCGCCGAGCGCCGCCGGCACGGCGGTGTGAAGGAGACAACGTGCTTTATTGGCTTTCGCAATTTTCCGACGTTTTCAACGTCCTCAATGTTTTCCGCTACATCACCTTCCGCACCGGCGGGGCGGTGCTGACCGCACTTCTGTTCGTCTTCCTGTTCGGGCCGGCGATCATCGAAAAGCTGCGGGCGTCGCAGGGCAAGGGCCAGCCCATTCGCGACGACGGTCCGCAGTCGCATCTGCTGACCAAGAAGGGCACGCCCACAATGGGCGGGTTGATGATCCTCTCGGGCCTCGTCGTCTCGACGCTGCTCTGGGCCAATCTTTCGAACCCCCATGTCTGGGTCGTGCTCGCGGTTACGCTCGGCTTCGGCGCGATCGGCTTCGCGGACGACTATCTCAAGGTGAAGCACGGCTCGGCCAAGGGCGGCCTTTCGGGGCGCCTCCGGATCGCGCTCGAAGCGGTGATCGCGGGCGCCGCCGTCATCGTGCTCACGCAGCTCGACGCGTCTTCGGCCTCGACAGCGCTCGCAATGCCGTTCTTCAAGGATCTGGTCGTCAACCTTGGCTGGCTGTTCATCGCGGTCGGCGCCTTCGTGATTGTCGGCGCCGGGAATGCGGTGAACCTGACCGACGGTCTCGACGGACTTGCCATCGTGCCGGTGATGATCGCGGCGGCGACCTTCTCGCTGATCGCCTATCTCGCGGGTAACATCGTGTTCTCGGACTATCTTCAGATCCGTCACATCGCGGGCGCGGGCGAGCTCGCCATCGTATGCGGCGCGCTGATCGGCGCCGGGCTCGGCTTCCTGTGGTTCAACGCGCCGCCCGCCTCGATCTTCATGGGCGACACCGGCTCGCTCGCGCTCGGCGGCATGCTCGGCACGATCGCGGTCGCGACCAAGCATGAGATCGCGCTCGCGATCATCGGCGGGCTCTTCGTGCTCGAAGCGGTGTCGGTGATCGTGCAGGTGATTTCCTTCAAGCTCACCGGCAAGCGCATCTTCAGGATGGCGCCCATCCATCATCATTTCGAGCAGTTGGGCTGGACCGAGGCGCAGATCGTGATCCGCTTCTGGATCATCGCGCTCGTGCTGGCGCTGATCGGACTTTCGACGCTGAAACTGAGATGAGAATTTTTCCGTCATCCCGGCCGAGCGCGAAGCGCGAGAGCCGGGATCGCGTGCCGCGATTCGCTGCGCACGGTCCCGGCTCTCGGCGCTGGCGCGCCTCGGCCGGGACGACGTATAATATTGTTTGCGCATCATGACTCCCATCACCATTTTCCGCGACAAGAAAGTTGCCGTGTTCGGACTCGGCAAGTCGGGACTCGCGACCTGCGCGGCGCTGACGGCGGGCGGTGCGAAGGTCGTCGCCTGGGACGACAAGCCGGCGAAGGTCGCGGAAGCGCAGGACAAGGGCGTTTCGACCGGCGATCTGAAGGAAGCGAACTGGCAGGAGATCGCCGCGCTCATTCTCGCGCCGGGCGTGCCGCTCACGCATCCGGCGCCGCACTGGACGGTGACGCTCGCGCGCCGCAACGAAAAGGAAGTGATCGGCGACATCGAGCTGTTCTGCCGCGAGCGCCGGGCGCGTTCGCCGCGCTCGCCCTTCGCCGCGATCACCGGCACCAACGGCAAGTCGACGACGACCGCGCTGCTCGCGCATGTCCTTGCGAAGAGCGGCAAGGATGTCGTCGTGGGCGGCAATCTCGGCACGGCGATCCTGTCGCTCGCGCCGCCGAGCCAGTCGCGTACGCATGTGATCGAATGTTCGTCGTTCCAGATCGATCTCACCCCGACGCTCGATCCGCTGGTTGGCGTGTTGCTCAACATCTCGCCCGACCACATCGACCGGCATGGCAACCTGCGCAACTACGCCGCGATCAAGGAACGGTTGATTTCCGGCGTGAGCCTGAACGGCACGGCGGTGGTGGGCGTCGACGACGAGCTCAGCGCGTCGGTCGCGGAACGCGCCGAGCGCGAGGGCACGAAGGTCGTGCGCGTGTCGGTGCGCAGGCGGCTTGAGAAAGACGGAATTTATCTCGACGGCGACAATCTCGTCGATATGGAGCGCGGGCAGCGGCGCAATTCGCTTTCGCTTGCCGGTATCGGCTCCCTGCGCGGGCGGCACAATGCGCAGAACGCAGCTTGTGCCTACGCGTCCGCACGAGCGCTCGGCCTGTCGGCGGAGGAGATTGCGTTCGCCATGCGCAGCTTTCCCGGGCTGCATCACCGCATGGAGCAGGTCGGCCGCAAGGGCTCGGTGCTGTTCATCAACGACTCGAAGGCGACGAACGCCGATTCCACCGAGCGGGCGCTCGAGAGTTTCGACAACATCTTCTGGATCGCGGGCGGGCGCTCGAAGGAAGGCGGCATCAAGAACCTGGCGCCGCACTTTTCCCGGGTCCGCAAGGCCTATCTGATCGGTGAGGCGGCGCAGGACTTCGCCGACACGATCAGCGGCAAGATTCCGTTCGAGGTGGTCAAGACCCTCGACCGGGCGGTGGAGGCGGCGGCGCGCGATGCGGAAGTCGCGCAGCTCATTCAGGCCTATGTGGTCCTGTCCCCGGCGTGCGCCAGCTACGACCAGTATCCGAATTTCGAGGTGCGCGGCGACGAATTCCGCGACCTCGTGCTGCGGCTGCCGGGGGTGGGGAAGCCGTAGCCACAGGTGCCGTGCGTCGGGCGTCCCCGGGCGAACGAAGCGAGACCCGGGGTCCAGAGCAATATTTTTCGGGCTTCGAGGGGTCGCACTGGATCCCGGCTCTCGCCGCGCTACCGCGCGGCTCGGCCGGGGAACGTGCCGCCGCAATTCCGCTTAAGGGCTCGTCAACCCTGAAGGTTCAAGACTGACGCCGCTTTTCCCGCGGAGCCGTTCCCCATGATTTCCCGAGCCCAGCGCACCCTGTTCGGCGAATGGTGGTGGACCGTGGACCGGCTGCTGCTCGGGGCGCTGGTGGCGCTGGTGCTGATCGGGATCGTGCTGCTTCTGGCCGCGAGTCCGCCGGTTGCGATCCGGCTCGGCGTCGATCCGTTCCACTTCGTGAACCGGCAGGCGATGTATCTCGTGCCGGCGCTCATCGTGCTGTGCGCGACCTCGCTCCTGTCGCCGCGGCAGGTGCGGCGCGCGGCGGTGTTCGTCTTCTTTGTGAGCCTCGCGCTCGTTTTTGCGACGCTCGTCGTGGGTTCCGAGATCAAGGGTGCGCAGCGCTGGATCAATCTCGCCGGCCTGAGCCTGCAGCCGTCGGAGTTTCTGAAACCCGCCTTCGTCGTGCTGGCGGCGTGGATTTTCTCCGAGAGCGCGCGGCGACCCGAAATGCCGACGACCCTCTTCGCGATCGTGCTGCTCGGCGGCTCGGTCACGCCGCTGGTGCTGCAGCCCGACTTCGGGCAATCGGTTTTGCTGGTTGCGATCTGGTGCGCGCTGTTCTTCCTGTCGGGGCTCGCGTGGAAATGGGCGGTCGGACTTGTGACGGGCGGGGTTGCCGCGGTCTTCGCCGCCTACCAATTGATCCCGCATGTGGCGAAACGCATCCAGCGTTTCATCGACCCGTCGTCGGGCGACACATTCCAGATCGATACCGCAATCGAATCCTTCGTGCGCGGCGGCTGGCTCGGGCGCGGTCCGGGCGAGGGGACGGTGAAGCGCGTCCTGCCCGACGGCCACGCGGACTTTATCTTTGCCGTCGCCGCCGAGGAATTCGGCATTCTCCTTTGCCTCATTCTGGTCTCGCTGTTCGCATTTGTCGTGCTGCGCGCATTGATGCACGCGCAGAACGATCAGGATCCTTTCGTGCGCCTCGCGATTTCCGGCCTTGCCTTGCTGTTCGGTTTGCAGTCGTCGATCGCGATGGCGGTCAACCTGCATCTGCTGCCAGCCAAGGGCATGACGCTTCCATTCATCTCCTATGGCGGCTCGTCGCTGATCTCGCTCGCCTTCGGCATGGGCATGCTGGTGGCGCTTACGCGCCGCCGTCCGCGCGCGGAAGCCATCGCGGAGCTCGAGCACGGCGGTCTCCTGCCCGACGGCGCTCCGCTCGCGGGCGCGCGTATATGAGCGCGACGCCGCTGGTGCTGATCGCGGCCGGCGGAACGGGCGGGCATCTCTTTCCCGCCGAGGCGCTGGCGACCGTGCTGAACGCGCGCGGCATCGCCGTCGATCTCGCGACCGACAAGCGCGCCGCTCCTTTCGCCGGAAAATTTCCCGCCCGCGCAATGCATGTGCTGCCCGCCGACACGGTGCGCGGGCGCGATCCGATTTCGCTCGCGCGCACCTTCGCGCGGCTCACCTTCGGCACGTTGCGCGGCATGGCGCTCATGCTTGGCGAACGGCCGGCGGCGGTCGTCGGCTTCGGCGGTTATCCGACCGTGCCGCCGATCTTCGCCGCCTGGCTCGTGCGCGTGCCGCGCATCGTGCATGAGCAGAACGCCGTGATGGGCCGGGCGAACCGTCTGCTCGCGGGCCGCGCCACGGTGATCGCGACCGGCTATCCCGACATCTTCTCCGACGCGCCGCGTCTCGCGGTGAAGGCGGTGCATACCGGCAATCCCGTGCGCGCGGCGGTGCGCGAGGCGGCCGCGACGCCGTATGCCGCGCCGGCGTCAGGCCCCATCCGCCTTGTCGTGTTCGGCGGCAGCCAGGGCGCGCGCGTGATGAGCGAAGTGGTGCCCGCTGCCATCGAGCGGTTGCCCGCGGGTATGCGCGCGCGGCTTGAAGTGGTGCAGCAGAGCCGCCCGGAAGATCTCGACGAAGCGCAGAGCGTCTATGCGCGGCTCGGTGTGAAAGCGGACTGCGCGGCGTTCTTCGACGACCTGCCGCAGCGGGTCGCTCTGAGCCATCTCGCGATCGCGCGCTCGGGTGCCTCGACGGTCGCGGAACTCGCGGCCATTGGCCGGCCTTCGATCCTCGTGCCGCTCCCGCACGCGCTCGACCAGGATCAGCTCGCCAACGCCTCGGCGCTGGCGGCCGTCGGCGGCGCGATCCTGATCCGCCAGTCGGACCTCACCGCCGAACGGTTGTCCGAGGAACTGACGCGCCTCTTCGGCAATCCGTCGCGGCTTTCGGCCATGGCGGCGGCGGCCAGGGCGGTCGGCCGGGTCGACGCCGCCGAGCGTCTGGCGGACGAAGTGATGCGCGTTGCCGGGATCGCGCAAATGCGCCAAAACACCCCGGCATGAAGCTCCCCACCGACCTCGGCCCTATCCATTTCGTCGGCATCGGCGGCATCGGCATGAGCGGCATCGCCGAAGTGCTCGCCAATCTCGGCTATCGCGTGCGCGGCTCCGACCAGGCCGAGAACGCGAATGTGAAACGGCTTGCGAGCCATGGCATCGACGTGAAAGTCGGCCATGACGCCAGGAACATCGAGGGCGCGGCGGTCGTCGTCGTGTCGTCGGCGGTCAAGCGCGACAATCCCGAACTCGTCGCGGCGCGTGCGAAGCGTCTGCCGGTGGTGCGGCGCGCCGAAATGCTCGCGGAGCTGATGCGGCTCAAATCCTGCGTCGCGATCGCCGGCACGCATGGCAAGACGACGACGACGTCGCTCGTCGCGACGTTGCTCGACGCCGGCAGCTTCGACCCGACCGTGATCAACGGCGGCATCATCAATGCCTACGGCACGAATGCGCGGCTCGGCGGCGGCACATGGATGGTGGTGGAAGCCGACGAGTCCGACGGCACGTTCCTGAAACTGCCCGCGGATGTCGCGGTCGTGACCAATATCGATCCCGAGCATCTCGATCACTTCCACACCTTCGACAAGGTGAAAGAAGCATTCGCGGATTTCGTCGGGAATCTCCCGTTCTACGGCTTCGCCGTGATGT
>JAICQA010000057.1 GCA_025929595.1 Xanthobacteraceae bacterium | reverse complement strand
GGAGCGACTTTCCGGCTGCCGGTCCAAGTCCGGAATACTCACTGACGGCGCTTGCCAGCGTTTTCATCGGCCCGCTGCCGAGCAGCGTCGAGAGGACGCTCGCACCGTGGTCCGCGATCGAACGTTGTTCGGCGCCGGTGTAACTGCTTTTCACTTCGTCGAGGGTGACGGACGACTGGGAGAGAACATTCGAAATTTTTTGCGCACCGTCCGGCTTGTCGGCAGCGGCCGCGAGTCCGGCCAGGATCGCCGGAATTCCGGCCGCCACCGCCTGACCAATGGCGCCCTTGTCGTAGCCGAGCCCGTTCGCGATTTTGCTGATGAGGTCCGGCGTGACCATACGCTGGATTGAACCAATGAGATCCGATGGCATGGCTTTCGCTCCTGTTCCGCAGTCCTTCGCGCAGACCGCACGGAACCATCATGAGCACCGGCATGTTTCACAGGCGTGAGATTCGGCGACGCAATTCCGATCAAACAAGGAAAAAATTTTGGGCGCGCCGTCGGGGTTTGGCCCGATACGCGCCTCAGCGAAAATCCGGCTATCCAATCAGCGTATTTATTTCGCCTCTGCCGTAGCGTCTTTTTCGGCTTTGGCCGCTTCTACATCTTCCAACGGCGAAATGGCGGGGGCGTTGAGAACCGAGCCGTCGCCGGCAAAATGGGAGCCGTGGCAGGCACAATCCCAACAACGCTCGAACGAATTCCACTGCAGCTGACAGCCGAGATGGGTGCAGGCAGCCGACTTCCGATATAGCGTGCCATCTTCGTCGCGAAAGGCGGCGATCTTCTTCAGACCGTCGCGAATAATGGCGCCCTCACCGGGCTTGATCTCGTCGACTGAATCGACTTCGCCCGGCATCAAGAATTCGCCAAGGCCTTTGAGCGCGGTGAGATTTTCACTCACATAGGTGAGCGGCGATTTCGGCATGGCGCGGTCGGGCTCATAGAGCTCGGACCATTCATTCTCGTGGCCGCGGATCATGTCGCCGATGAGCAGACCCGCGAGCACGCCATGCGTCATGCCTTGGCCGGAATCTCCCGTAACGACGAACACGCATTCGCTGCCGGGATTGAGTCCGATGAAGGCCACGCCGTCGATCGGTTCCTGCACCTGACCCGACCAGCGGTGTGTGACTTCTCCCATTTGCGGGAAATAGTCTCGCGCCCATGTTTCGAGCCGACGGACGCGCGCCTCGCCGTCGTTCGCCTCGGCCGATTTGTGATCCTCGCCGCCGATGACGATCAAATCGGACTGTTCGCCCGGCTGGAAGCGCACGTAGTGGTAAGGGTCAAGCGTGTCCCAGAACAGCGCGTCCGGCACAGCGCCGCGGTCGATCTTCGCTGCGATCGCATATGTGCGGTACGGCGCCTGCTTGGTGTGAATCGCGGTGCGGTCGTTGATCGGCGAATTCGTCGCCACGACCGCGAAAGGCGCAGAGACGGAGCCGCTTTCAGCCACGACTTCCACGGCGCCGCGCTCCTCCTTCACTTCTTTCACAACGGTGTCCGCAAAAAGCCGGCCTTTGAGTTGTTCAATCCTGCGGGCGAGGCCAACCATGTATTTCACCGGGTGGAAGCGGCCCTGATCGGGAAATCGCAGTGCGCGCTTCCATTCGCCGCTCAGCGGCTGCGCTTCCGCCCAGTGCACGCCCGGGAAGCCAATTTTGTTGCAAGCCTCGAACTCCTTTTCGAGCAGCCGGACCCCGTCGTCGTCCGGAGCAAAAAGAAAGCCATCCAACCGCGCGAAGTCGCAGGCAATCGATTCGGCGCGGCAAATCTCTTCGATGCGGTCGATCGCGGCAGCGTGGCTCTCAAAGCATCGACGCCCGTTTTCCTCTCCCCGCTTTGAGATCAAGTGATCGAACCCATCGTCCCACGCCGAGGCAAGATGCGCCGTTGTACGGGCCGAGACGCCGGTCGCGATCGGCCCGCGGTCCAGGACGATCACCGACAAGGCTTTGCTGGCGAGTTCGAATGCCACCGAGAGGCCGGCGATGCCCGCGCCGATTACAACGACATCGGCCGTCTGCCGGCCTTCAAGTTTGCCGGCCCGATAGCCGGAGGCGTCCATCCAAATCGATTGGGAACGTTCGCGGGAAATATTCATGGGTCACCCGGTCGCCATGCAAGACGGCAACGCGGTGACGAACCGGCGGTTCCCGACGCCGCACGGTTAAACTCTGGTGGGATAATTCGGGCTTTCGCGCGTAATGGTGACGTCGTGGACGTGACTCTCGCGCAAGCCCGAGCCCGAGATCCGCACGAACTGCGCCTTGTCGCGGAATTCCTTCAAGTCGCGTGCGCCGACATAGCCCATGGCGGCGCGCAGCCCCCCTGCGAGTTGGTGCAGCACGTTACCGAGCGGACCCTTGTAGGGCACCTGCCCTTCGATTCCTTCCGGCACGAGCTTGAGCGTATCCTTGATGTCCTGCTGGAAATAGCGGTCGGCCGAGCCGCGCGCCATGGCGCCGAGCGAACCCATGCCGCGGTAAGACTTATAAGAGCGGCCTTGATAGAGATAGACTTCGCCCGGGCTTTCCTCGGTGCCCGCGAGCAGTCCGCCGATCATGGCGCACTCCGCCCCCGCTGCGAGCGCCTTGGCGAGATCGCCGGAGAACTTGATGCCGCCATCGGCGACCACCGGCGTGTCGGACTTGCGCGCGACTTCGACCGCTTCGAGAAGCGCCGTGAGCTGCGGCACGCCGACACCCGCTACAACGCGCGTCGTGCAGATCGAGCCCGGACCTATGCCGACCTTGATTGCGTCCGCGCCCGCATCGATCAATGCCTTCGCTCCGTCGGCGGTCGCGATATTGCCGGCGACAACCTGCACGGCGTTCGACTGGCGCTTGATGCGCGCGACGGAGTCGAGCACGCGCCTGGAATGACCGTGCGCCGTGTCCACCACGACGACATCGACGCCCGCGTCGATCAACCGTTCGCTGCGCTCGAAGCCCGCGTCCCCCACGGTCGTGGCGGCCGCGACGCGCAGCCGTCCCTGATCGTCCTTGCAGGCGTTCGGATTCTTCACCGCCTTCTCGATGTCCTTGACGGTGACCAGACCGACGCAGCGGTATTGATCGTCGACGACCAGGAGTTTCTCGATGCGGAATTGATGCAGGAGCTTCTTCGCCTCCTGCTCGGATACGCCCTCACGCACGGTGACGAGCTTGTCCTTCGTCATCAGTTCGGAAATCGGCGTATTTGGATTTGTGGCGAAGCGCACGTCACGATGTGTGAGAATGCCGACGAGCCTGCCGGGTGTGCCGTTCGTTGAATTCTCGACCACCGGAATGCCGGAGATCGAGTGATGCTCCATGAGCGCGAGCGCATCGGCGAGCATCGCGTCGGGCGCGATGGTGACCGGATTCACCACCATACCGGACTCGAACTTCTTCACGCGGCGGACATGCTCGGCCTGCTCGTCGGGTTCGAGATTGCGGTGGATGACGCCGATGCCGCCGGCCTGCGCCATGGCGATGGCAAGGCGCGCTTCGGTCACGGTGTCCATGGCCGAAGAGAGGATCGGGATATTGAGAGTGACGGTGCGGGTGAGCCGCGTGCGGATGTCGGCCTCGGACGGCAGCGTGTCCGAGAGGCCAGGCTTCAGCAATACGTCGTCGAAAGTAAGCGCTTCTTGCGCGAGGCCGTCAGTGAGACGGGGCATCGCCAACTCCTAGCCCGGGCGGTCGCCGGAAATGTGGCCGCGCGGCGTTACCGGAATCGCCGCTGCAAGTTGGCATGGGTCGTTAGCACGCGCCCCCGGCCCTGCAAAGGGCCGAAGGGCCGTCAGTTGGGGGATTTCGGGGGCACGCCGTGCTTCTCGATCGCTTCCACGATCTCCCGGTGCTTGCGGTCTTCGCGGCGCATGTAGACGGCGATCACGGCGTGGGCGGACGGCACCAGGAAGAACAACGGGAAGATGAGCCCGAGCAGGATGCTCGGGACGATCAGGACGGCGTTCAGGATGGCTGAGAAAACCTGACCGTTCAGCAACAGCCCGAGCGGCGGCAGGAAGATCGCGAGCAGGTAAATCATGGCGTCCCTTTCCGCCGCAGATATGGGCGCGACGGAGGCGAAAGCAAGATCGCCCCTACTCGGCCGGCGCGCCGACCGGCGCGCGGCGCAGCCAGATGAGATAGGCGATCAACGCGGTGCCGGCGACGAGCAGCAAGGGCACGGCCAGCATGTTCACGCCCGTCCAGCCGACGAAGTGCAGAAGCGCACCCGACGCGAAGGACGTGATCACCACCGTTGTGAAAACCGTGAAGTCGAAAATGCCCTGCGTCCATGCCTTCTCGGAGGGCCGATAGGCGTCGGTCACGAGCGTCGTTCCGCCGAGATAGGCGAAATTCCAGTCGATGCCGAGCAGGACGAGCGCCGAGGCGAAGTGCAGGAATTGCACGCCCGAGAGCGCAATCGCGACATGGCAAAGCAGGAGCGCGACGCCCGCCAGCATGATCTTCGGCGCGCCGAAGCGCGCGATCAGACTGCCGGTGAAGAAGGACGGCAGAAACATGCCGAGCACGTGCCATTGAATGACGAACGCGGTCTCGTTCAGGCCGTGATGATGATGGGCCATGGCGAGCGGCGTCGCGGTCATGGCGAGATTCATGACTCCGAAGCCGACCGCGGCCGTCAGTGCCGAAACCAGAAAGATCGGCTGCGTCACGACCGCCGGAATCGGGCGCGCCGGCATATCCGTCTTTTGCTCGGCCGGTTTCGGCAGGTCGATCAGCGAAACGACCGCGGTTGCGACGAGGCTGAGCGCGACAATGGTCGCGTAGGTACCGACGAAAGCGCCGCTCATCGCCACGTCGCGCGTAAAGGCGACGAGATGCGGGCCGACGACGGCGGCTACCGCGCCGCCGAGCAGGATGTAGGAGATGGCTCGGCTGCGGAAGGCAGGTGCGGCCGCTTCGGCGGCGGCGAAGCGATAAAACTGCGCGAAACCCTGGTAGCTGCCGTAGAAAATGTGTGCAAAGCAAAAGAGCCAGAACCAGCCGTTCATGAGGCTGACGACGCCGAGCGTCGCGCCGAAAGCTCCGAGCAGCGTGCCGAGCCAGAAGCCCGGCCGGCGGCCAAAGCGGCCCATGAACAGCGAGGCCGGGATGGTCGTGACCATCGTGCCGATCATCAGAAACGACACCGGCAGCGTCGCGAGCGATTTGTCGGGCGCAAGCATGAAGCCCGCCAGGCCGCTCGCGGTAATGAGCATGACCATGCCGGTCTGCACCAATGCCTGGCAGGCGGCGAGGACCGTTACATTGCGGATGTCGGGGCGCAGGGGCATGGCTTGTCCAATGTCATCCGGGGCGACGCGTTGCGAAGCAACGCCGAAACCCGGGATTGTCCACTATATACTGTGAGCGGTCCCGGGTCTCGCCGGCGTGTTTATTTGCCCGCGTGGGTGCTCGCTTCGCTCGCCACGCGGGCGGTTCGCGCTCGCCCGGGGAACGGAGATGACGAAAGCCGGCCGCGGCGCTATGCCAGCATGAAGGGTGAGCTCCGAATCGCCCTGTCGCGCCATGCCGAACCGCATCATTGTTCCTCTCATCGTCGCCTGTGCGCTGTTCATGGAGAACATGGACGCGACGGTGATCACGACCGCCCTGCCCGCGATCGCCAACGACATCGGCGTCGACCCGATCTCGCTCAAGCTGGCGTTGACCGCCTATCTCCTGTCGCTCGCGGTCTTCATTCCGATCTCGGGCTGGATGGCCGACCGCTTCGGCGCACGCACCATTTTTCGTGCCGCGATGATCGTGTTCACCCTCGGATCGGCCGCTTGCGGCTTCGCGCAGGGGCTGAACGATCTTGTGATTTACCGGATCATCCAGGGGCTTGGCGGCGCGATGATGGTGCCGGTCGGGCGCCTCGTGATCCTGCGCACGGTACCGAAGCACGAGCTTGTGGCGTCGCTGACCTGGCTCGTCATTCCGGCGCTGATCGGACCGATGCTCGGCCCGCCGCTCGGCGGCTTCATCACGACCTATTTCCACTGGCGCTGGATCTTCTGGATCAACATTCCGATCGGGATTCTCGGGCTCATACTCGCGTCGCGCTATATCGAAAACGTGCGCGAGAAGAATGTTCCGCGCCTCGACCGGCTGGGCTTTGTGTTGTCCGGGATCGGATTGACCGGCATTGCTTTCGGGCTGACGACATTTGGACAGAGCCTGCTGCATCCCGCGATTTCGCTCGGGCTGCTGCTTGTCGGCGCAGCCTTCACCTATGCCTTTGTGCGGCACGCGCGCGGGATCAAGAGCCCGCTGATGAATTTGAGGCTCCTGAAGCTGCAAACCTTCCGCTCGAGCGTCGCGGGCGGCTATCTCTTCCGCATCGGCATCGGCGCGATGGCGTTTCTGATGCCGCTCCACTTTCAGCTCGGCTTCGGCATGACGCCGTTTCAGTCAGGCGCGCTTACCTTCTGGGGCGCGGTCGGCGCCATGGCCCTGCGGCCGACGGTGCCGTTCATCCTGCGCCGCTTCGGCTTCCGCCGCGTGCTGCTCATCAACGTGGTGATCGCCTCGCTTTTCATCGCGACGCCCGCCCTTTTCACGGCGGACACGCCGCATTTTGCGATCGGCGCGGTCATTTTTGTCGGCGGCTTCTTCCGCGCGCTTCAGTTCTCAACGGTGAATTCGCTCGCCTTTGCGGACCTCGACAACAAGCATATGAGCCAGGCGACCAGCATCACGGGCGTCGCGCAACAACTTGCCCTCGCCACAGGTGTTGCGGTCGCCGCCTTTGTGGTCGACATGACGCGGCTGATGCGCGGGGATTTCGCCCTTGTCGCCGCAGATTTCGCGCCGGCTTATGTCTTTGTTGCGCTGATTGCGGTAATCTCGACGCTCTTCTTTATCGGCCTGCCGAAAAACGCCGGCGCCGCCCTGACGGCCAGAGAAGAGGTAGCCAAGACCGCGCGTCTGCCGGACGCGCCGGGCTAGTTCATTAACCTAAAGCCGGTTCCTGCTGTCAGGGATCACGCTTGGCCGCGAAAACCGGTCGCAAGAACGTAAAGCTCGGCGGAGTCCGCGCGGCTTGCCGGCGGCTTGACGTGCTTCACGCTCGCGAAATCACGCTTCAACGCCGCGAGCAAGTCGCCCTCGGTGCCGCCCTGAATAACCTTCGCGAGAAACGCGCCGCCGGGCGCAAGCACTTCACGCGCGAAATCAGCGGCGGCCTCGACGAGCGCGACGATTTTCAGATGATCGGTCTTGCGGTGGCCGATGGCGTTGGCCGCCATGTCACATAGAACGACATCCGCGGGACCATTGAGCATCTTGCGCAGACGCGCAGGCGCGTCGTCATCCAGAAAATCGAGTTGCGCAAATTCGACGCCCACAATGGGCTCGATCTCGAGCAGATCGATGGCCACGACGCGGCCGCCGCCCTGCCCCGCCTTGACCCGGGTTGCGGCGACCTGACTCCAGCCGCCGGGCGCGGCGCCGAGGTCAAGGACCTTCTGGCCCGGCCTCAGGATGCGATGCTTGTCATCGACCTCAATGAGCTTGAACGCGGCGCGCGAACGGTAGCCCTCGCTCTTGGCGCGGCGAACATAGGGATCGTCGATCTGACGCTTGAGCCAGCGCTGCGAGGAGACGGAGCGTCCGCTCGCCGTGCGCAGGCTGGTGCGGCCACGGGTGGGCTTCCTGGTCATGACGCCGTGGGCCGCTTCCACGCACCGTCGGCCCGCATCATTTCGACCAGCATTCCCTCCCGCAGCCCGCGGTCGGCAACCCGCAAGCGATCGCACGGGAATACGCGCCGGATGGCCTCAAGGATCGCGCAGCCGCCGAGCACGAGATCGGCGCGCTCCGCGCCGATGCAAGCATGCGCGACTCGCTGTTCGTAACTTGTCCGCAACAAGCGGGCGACGACGGCATCCATGTCGGAAGCAGTCATCCAAAGCCCGTCGACGCGCCGGCGCTCGTAGAACGGCAGATCGAGATGCAGCCCGGCCATCGTCGTCACGGTGCCCGAAGTGCCGAGGAGATGCAGTCCGTTCGTTCCGTTTACGCCGGCGCGCGCGGCGAAATCGCGGACCAGCGGCAGCACTTCGTCGATCATCGCGGCGAAGATTTCAGGGGTGACCGCCTTGCCGCCGTGCCGTTCGGCGAGGGTCACGACGCCCATGGGCAAGGAGGCCCAGGCCTGAATGGCCGCCAGCGGCGGCCCATTGTCGGCCGTGGTGCAGCGGCCGAGAAAGGCAAGTTCGGAGGAGCCGCCGCCGATATCGAACAGGATGGCGCCGCTCGCCTCGGAATCCATCAGGGAGGCGCAGCCATGCGCGGCCAGGCGCGCTTCCGTCTCGCGGTCGATCACTTCAAGCGCGAGCCCCGTCGCCTCACGCACGCGGCCGAGAAAGTCGCTGCCGTTCGCGGCTGCGCGGCAGGCTTCGGTCGCGATCAGCCGCGTACGCAAACCGCGATGCTGCAAAAGCTTGCCCGCGCAAACCCGTAGCGCGCCGATGGCGCGCGCCATGGCCGTGTCGGAGAGATGCCCCGAACCCGAAAGCCCCTCGCCCAACCGCACGATACGTGAAAACGAGTCGACGACCTGGAAAGCGTCAGACGTCGGGTAGGCGACGAGCAGCCGGCAATTGTTGGTGCCGAGGTCCAGCGCGGCGTAGTGGAGCGCTTCACGCGCGTCTGCCCGCCGCGCGCGGTCGAACCCGGAGCGCCGCCGACGGCGTTTTCTCGCCGGCGCGCCCCATTGCGGTCCGCTCGCGCCATTTGCGCGCCCGTCCGACACGGCGATCCTTTCCCGCACGACCGGAACGCATGGCGCTCGACGGTCTGCGCGGTAGCTCGAGTTTCTCAGTTGCAGCCAGTGTAGCGCCGCACGGGCCGCGTGCAAAGGCTCGGCAGACCGCTCGGGCACAAGGCTTTCAGTTTGGAATAATGTCAGCCTGCGTCGAAGCCCTGATCCTGCTCGTGGGCCTCGGCTGATTCATGCGCATTGCGATGGCTGTGACCGTTGCGGCCCATGAGCATGCCGCCTGCAACGGCGCCGAGCAGTATGACCGGCACGATCACACGCGGGCCGAGGAGACGCATGATTTGCAGACCCGTCAGCAAGACGGCGGGTTCCTGCAAGAGACGCGAGACGGCGCTGGGCTGCTCGCGCGGCTTCGGCTCGGAGCGCGGCGTCGGCCGCCGTTTGCGTACGACAATCATCACAACGCCGCAGACAATGGCAACGACGACAAACAACGCGCCGAGCGCCATCCACGCATCGAGCGTGCTGTAATTCTGCTGCACCCAGAGAAAGAACGAGACCGCAAAGCAGAAAAAAGCGACTGTCGCCGCCGCGGCAGCGATTGCGCCCGCGACGGCGAGTCTCAGCATGGTGTCGACCTTCTGCTTCAGGTCGTCGATGAAGCCGGGCACGTTCGCCCCTCCCTGGCTCGCGCTATTGCGCGGCGCCGGCAAACAGTCAGCGGCGCCAGATCGCGCCAATCACAAAGCCGGCGGCGATCGCCATGGCGAGCGTCGTGAAGGGACGGTTCTGGACCGACTCTTCGACCGCGTCGGCCAGCGTGTCGCGTACCTCGCGCATCGCGTCGGCTGCTTCGCCGCCAATGTCGCCGGCTTCCGAGAGAACACCGTCTACACCTTTGCGAGCACGGCTCATCTGATTGCGCGCCTTTCGCGCTGCGTGGCTGCCGGTTGCGTTGAGAAGCTTGGAGACGTGCTGGCTGATCTGCGCCATGTCGGTCTTGAGGCGCTCAATCTCGCGGTCCATTTCCTTGCTCGTGATATTTCCGCCGTTGCCGGCGGCATTTCGCTGTACTTCGGCCATGACTGGACCCCTGGGTTTGGTTCAGGGCTTCAACGCGCATCGCGGCGGCGAAGTTCCAATCGCCTCAATCCGGCAGCTTCACCTCGTTTTGCGGGTAGGCGTAGCTGAGCGCGATCGTGCCGATAATCAGCAGCGGTACGGCGAGCAATGCGCCGAACGGGCCCCAAAACAACGTCCAGAAAGCGACCGCGAGGAAGACCAGAAGCGGGCTGAGCGCGAGCCGCATGCCCACGAGGCTGGGCGTTATGACTTCGCCCTCCACGATTGACGCAGCCAGATAGAACACCGGCGCAATCAGCGCGTGGAGGAGCGATTCGAACACCATCAGGCCGACCGCCAGCAACATCACGATCGTCACCGCCGGGCCGATGTAGGGAAGAAAATTAAGCAGGAAGCCGAGGATTCCCCAGACCAACGGACTCGGCAAGCCGACCAGCCAGGCAACGGCGGCCAATAGGACGCCAAGCACGAAATTGATCGCTGTAATCACGCCAAAGTAGCCGGCGAGACTCGTTTCAATATCCTTTAAGAACTGCAGCGCCCCGAGGCGCGCCTTGCGCTCTCCCCAAAATTTAAGAAAGCGGATGCGGAGCGCTTCACGTCCCGAGAGAAAGAACAGCAAGGTAGCGAAGAAGATCACCGACTGACCGAGTGCCGGCGTGAGCACGCTCAACACCGGCTGCACAAGCAGCGGAAACAGATCGATGTTCGGGCCGCCCTGCCCTTCAGCTGCTTTTCCGGTGATGCTCTCGCGCAGATCGTTGAAAGCGGCGATGGGACTGTCGAGGAACCGCAACTTCTCGCGCAAGACGGTGCTCAACTCAGGCGCTTTTTCGATCCACTCGCCGATGGGACCCGCAAGCAAGACGAGCGCGTAGGACAGGCCGGAGAAGATCAATAGGACGAGGATCAGCGCCGTTACCCAATACGGAATGCCGATTTTTGCCGCCTGGATCAGAACGGGCGTCAGCACAATCCCCACCACCAGCGCGAGCACGACAGGCATCACCACCGGCTGCGCCCAATGGAGCGCGGCGAATAGAAGAAGCACGAACATGCCGACTACGGAGCCGCGCGCCATGCCGTCCCAGATATAGCGGGATGCCAGCGGAGTTTTTGCCGGCTCGGCACCGGGTGCGGGCGGCACATTGTCCGCGCGCGCAGGTCGCTGGCTCATCGAGGGTTCTCGGCGTTCGGTTGCAGGACGGTCATGCCCACAAGGACAGCCCAACGCAGCAAACGCGCGGGGAACAAAAAGGTTGCGGGATTAGCCGTCGGGGCAGTAACAAACGACGTCTCTTCTCGAATTTTATGTATCGGAAGCACGCCAAAAGCAGCGCATGAATCAGCCTATTGTCGTCGTCGGCGCGGGACAGGCCGCCACCGAATTCGCGGTC